>NZ_JALBYT010000023.1:0-76553 GCF_022690845.1 Shewanella sp. N2AIL
GCTGCTTCAAGTTTGAATTCAGCACTAAATGTTTTTCTGGTTGTCGATCTCATGTGTTCACCTAAGGTCATCTATGAGGCAATAATATCACCTCTATTTAGGTGGCCAAAATTAGTGTGCCACTACACAGGGATCAGTGAACTTCTGTGGCATTACAATAAACTATTCGTATGAAAAGAGTTATGCATGTCCTATCTTTTATAAAAACAAAATAGGCTAAATTAAATAAATTTTTAAGTGAGAGTTAATATTGAAATATGTTATATTCCATCAATAATAAAAAATGCTTTCTATTCCCAATAGGAAAACTTGTGGACATAAAATACTTTTTCAACAAGAAGTCTTTATCTAGTGTTGAAGTTAATAAAGAACTGGCTTTTTTAAAAAGGAATATTTCCATTGCAATTGTCGATGATGAACCATTCCCTGAATTAGAAACCTATCGTAACGCTGGATATAATGTAACTCAATTTACAGATATAGACTCTTTTGACCAACTTATACCATTCGCAGTAATAGTTTGTGACATCCAAGGTGTAGGGAAAAAATTTGGTGATACTTCTGAAGGAGCTTACATTGTAAAAGAAATAAAAGATTTATACCCTGACAAATATGTAATAGTCGCATCATCACATGCATCAAGCCTAAAAGTCGCCGACATGATATCTAGAGCTGACAGGAAAATAAGTCGTGGTGATGGTGATGCTTTAAAATCTGCAGTCAGCCATGCAATAAAAACTGTTGGTAGTGATGTTGAAAGATGGCGCAGAATAAGATTATTCCTAATAGAAGAAAAGGGAATTGATTTATTTGAGGTATGGAAGATTGAACAAGAATTTATTAAAGCTCTTTCTCTTGGTAATACTTCAGGTTTCAAGTCTTTCGTAGAAAAGCACTCTTCTGATGTTATAAAAGGATTGTTGATAAACTTTGTCTCAGGGATGATATTTTAATGGATAAAGAACATATAGAACTTATACATGATTCTCTGCATGAATTAAGATATTTTAATCAATCAATGATAACAGCATCTTCTAGACTTGCTCAATCGGTCCGTACATCAGTGATTGGCGAAAAAGAACCACTCAATTGCAGCTCAGAGCATGCCGAAGAAATTAGAAAACATGTTGAAAATTTAGCTTTTCTAACAAAGCTTTCAACAACGCGATTAGACTTTATTGAGTATGAACTAAATCCTGATTTTTTTTCACAATCCATACCGTATGAAGTTGACTTGTACAATAAATTCTTTAGTGCGAAAAGTGTTTTAAATAGCACATGCAAAAAACATAAGGTTAAAGTTAAATTAGAGAGTGATATTAGAAGCCATCCTTGCATCATGGCTGTAAGTTTAATTGACATTTTACCTTTCTTGCTTCTAGATAACGCTATAAAATACTCACCTAATGAAATGGATGTTGTGGCTAAATTTATTGTTTACAATGATAGTTTAGAAGTTGAAATTACTTCTTTCGGTCCTCACGTACAACCTGATGAAATAAAAAAACTATTCCTTAAAGGCTACAGAGGAAAGAATGCAAAATTACTAAACATTCATGGAAAAGGAATTGGCTTCTATTTTGCTGATAGGATTGTCAAATTACATGATGGTCGCCTAACATTAGACTCTGATGCCTCAACATTTTCTTTTAATAATGTAAAGTACTCGAAATTTAAAATGACACTTAAAATCCCACTTGCTAAAGAATACATAAAATAGATAGTTTACCCAAGAGTAAACCACAAAAAATAAAGAATCATAGTTTTAATAATTAATCAATCACATCAAAGCCAAACGAATACACCATCCCCTCGGAGTTGCCGCAGGGCGAATAGGCAAATTGCGTGAGTCTTGCCATGGATGGCAAGCTAGCTTTCGCAGGTGCAGGGACGCATCCTTCGGAAGCGGTAGCAAATTTGGTTATGAGCACAAGGGGCTTTCAACTCCGTTAGGGGCGTCATGGAGCATCCAAGGAGGATAGGACGAGCAGTCCTCCTTGGTCGGGTGTGGGGTGAAGCCCCACGACTTTGATTTAGATTTTAAAAATTCAAAATCCAAATATAAAAAAGCCCTGCAAGATTAACCATTGCAGGGCTTTTTTCATCTAGTGCGCAGCTAAGCGCTGCGCACTAGACCAAGTTAGCTATTCAGATCTTGAAAGAACTTTTTCACGCCATCGAAAAAGCCCTCAGCCTTTGGGCTGTGCTTCTTTGACTCACCGGTTAAGGTGGCTTCAAATTCGCGTAACAGTTCTTTTTGACGATCGTTTAAGTTAACTGGGGTTTCCATAACCACTTTGCAGAGCAAATCGCCTACCGCATGGCTGCGAACCGACTTGACGCCTTTGCCACGTAAACGGAACATACGACCCGTTTGCGTTTCGGCTGGGATCTTCAGGCTGACTTTACCATCCAGTGTTGGCACTTCAATCTCACCGCCTAGGGCCGCTTTACTGAAGGATATCGGCACTTCGCAGTAAAGGTTGTTGCCATCACGGACAAAAATCGCATGCTCACGCACACTGACCTGAACGTATAAATCCCCTGCTGGCGCGCCAAACTCACCCGCTTCGCCTTCACCCGCTAAACGAATACGGTCACCCGTATCAACGCCGGCTGGGATCTTAACCGATAAGGTTTTGCTCTTTTCAACACGGCCATCGCCATGACACTTAGTGCAAGGATCTTTGATGATCTTGCCGCGGCCATGACAGGTTGGACAAGGCTGTTGCACCGCAAAGAAACCTTGGCGCATTTGCACTTGGCCTTGACCATGACAGGTGCCACAGGTGGTTGCAGAGGTGCCTTTTTTAGCGCCGCTGCCTTCACACAGATCGCAGGTCGCCAGTGTTGGAATCCGCAGTTCTTTGGTTAAGCCTTTAACGGCTTCTTCCAGTGATAACTCTAGGTTGTAACGTAAATCTGAGCCGCGGGCCGCTTGGCGTTGACCGCCACGACGTCCACCGCCGAAAATATCGCCAAAGACATCACCGAAAATATCGCCGAAATCGCCTTGACCACCACCGTAACCACCGCCACCGCGATTAGGATCCACACCCGCGTGACCAAATTGGTCATAGGCCGCTTTTTTGTCGGCGTCGGTTAGGATCTCATAGGCTTCTTTAATTTCTTTAAAGTTAGCTTCTGCGGTTTTGTCGCCTGGGTTGCGATCTGGGTGAAATTTCATGGCCAGACGTTTGTAGGCCTTTTTAATTTCACGTTCGCTAGTGTCACGACTGACACCTAATACTTCGTAATAATCTCGCTTTGACATAATCTCATGCTTCTCAGCTGGTGTTGAACAAACGGGCGTTAGGGTTGCCCCGTAACGCCCGCCTAGAAATTAACGCTTTGAAATCAATCTATTTGATTGATGACAAGTCATTATTTCTTGTCGTCTTTCACTTCTTCGAATTCAGCATCGACAACGTCATCGGCAGTAGCGTTAGCCTGTTTGCCCGCGTCGGCATTGTCGCCGCCTTGAGCTTGAGACTTAGCTTGAGCGATTTCCATCAGCTTAGCAGATGCTTCGATCAGTTCTTGAGTTGCCTTTTCAATGGCTTCTTTGTCATTGCCTTTGATAGCAGTGTCAACAGCATCCATCGCAGCTTGGATTTTCTCTTTATCTTCGCTTGGCAGTGCATCGCCCGCTTCTTCAACTTGTTTCTTAGTTGCGTGAACTAAGCCGTCAGCTTGGTTGCGTGATTGCACTAACTCTTCAAACTTCTTGTCTTCATCTGCGTGAGCTTCGGCATCACGTACCATTTGCGCCACTTCTTCTTCGCTTAAGCCAGAAGATGCTTTGATGGTGATGTTTTGTTTCTTGCCGGTTTTCTTGTCTGTAGCAGACACATGCAGAATACCGTCGGCATCGATGTCGAACATCACTTCAATTTGTGGCTGGCCACGTTGTGCTGGCTCAATACCGTCTAAGTTGAACTGACCTAATGACTTGTTCGCGCTCGCTTGCTTACGCTCACCTTGCAGTACGTGAATAGTCACTGCGTTTTGGTTGTCATCGGCTGTTGAGAACACTTGCTGCGCCTTAGTAGGAATAGTGGTGTTCTTCTCAATCAACTTAGTCATCACGCTGCCCATGGTTTCGATACCAAGAGACAGTGGTGTTACGTCTAACAGTAATACGTCTTTCACGTCGCCTGACAGTACGCCAGCTTGAATTGCAGCACCTACGGCTACCGCTTCGTCTGGGTTCACGTCTTTACGAGGTTCTTTGCCGAAGAAGTTTGTCACTGCTTCTTGAACCTTAGGCATACGTGTTTGACCACCCACTAGAATCACTTCGTTGATGTCTGTTACAGATAAATCTGCATCAGCCAGGGCAACTTTCAGTGGCTCTAATGTACGGAGAATCAAGTCTTCAACCAGCGATTCCAATTTAGCACGAGTGATTTTAATCACTAAATGCTTAGGACCTGTTGCGTCTGCCGTGATGTATGGCAGGTTCACTTCAGTGTGGTTGGTGCTTGAAAGTTCAATTTTCGCTTTTTCAGCTGCTTCTTTCAGACGTTGCATTGCTAATGGATCTTTACGCAGATCTAAGCCTTGCTCTTTCTTGAATTCGTCAGCTAAGTAGTTGATCAAACGGTTGTCAAAGTCTTCACCACCTAAGTGGGTGTCACCGTTGGTTGCCAACACTTCAAATGTTTGGTCGCCATCGTTGCTGTCGATTTCGATGATAGAGATATCGAATGTACCACCACCTAAATCGTATACCGCAACAATGTTGTCGCCTTGTTTCTTATCAATACCGTAGGCTAATGCTGCTGCCGTTGGTTCGTTGATAATACGTTTAACATCAAGACCTGCGATACGACCCGCATCTTTAGTCGCTTGACGTTGTGAATCGTTGAAGTATGCAGGAACAGTAATAACCGCTTCTGTTACTTCTTCACCTAAAAAGTCTTCTGCGGTTTTCTTCATCTTTTTCAAGATTTCTGCAGAAACTTGTGGTGGAGCCATCTTGTTGCCACGCGATTCAACCCATGCATCACCGTTGTCGGCTTGAATGATTTTGAATGGCATGATGTTCACGTCACGTTGGACTTCGTCATCTTTAAAGCGACGACCGATCAAACGCTTAATCGCGAAGAATGTGTTAGTTGGGTTAGTCACAGCTTGACGTTTTGCTGGCGAACCGACAATGGTTTCATCATCTGTATATGCGATGATTGACGGGGTTGTGCGATCGCCTTCAGCGTTTTCTAACACACGTGCTTTGCCACCATCGAGGACAGCTACACAAGAGTTTGTTGTGCCTAAGTCGATACCAATAATTTTACCCATGAGGTCCTCCGAAAAATTTCATTCAATCTAAATTTGTTTAGTTGGTTTTGATATGGGGCTAGACGGTTGAAATATCAAGTCCATCGTTGGCCACCTTCTCTGCCTTGATACCTATATTGGGACAGGGAATTTAATTACAAGGGCGAACAAAAAAATTTTCTGATTTATCTTTCTCTCATCTGCCGCGGGATAAAATATCCAAGCACATAAAATAGTCTTGCTTATCAACCCAAGCTGTTATTCAATCTGCCCACATTGGGCGGATGTTTATCCAGGTAAGGTAGCAGAGTGAAGTCTTCGAATTTAGCGTACGTGTATGGCATGGCGGCGGTCTTCCTCTGGTCTACAGTGGCCACGGCCTTTAAGATTGCCTTGAGTTACTACACGCCACTGCAACTGGTGTTTGTTGCCGTGCTCACGTCGATTATTGCCCTTGGCGGTATCCTGGCTTGGCAAAAAAAGCTTTCCTTACTCAAGCAACAGTTTTTACGCCGCCCTGCATTTTATCTAGTTACAGGGCTCATCAATCCCTTCCTTTACTATGTGGTGCTGTTTAAGGCGTATTCCTTACTGCCAGCGCAGCAAGCCTTGTCACTCAATTACACTTGGGCGGTATTGCTGCCGTTACTGGCTGCGCCTTTGTTAAAGCAACATTTGCGTAAGAGCGACATTGTTGCGGCGCTGATTGCCTACACTGGGGTGTTTATCATTGCCACCGGCGGCGATATCAGCGGCTTTAGTTTTGATAGCCCGCTCGGGATCGGCCTTGCGCTGACCAGCACCTTACTCTGGTGCCTATATTGGATCGTCAACACCAAAGATCAAGGCGATCCCGTGGTGAGTTTATTATTGAGTTTTCTTATCGGCTTACCTTTTATTGCCGTCACTTTAGTACTGACAGATACCCTGCCCATTTTTAGCCTTAAGGCAATATTTGCAGGTATGTATGTGGGCTTGTTTGAGATGGGCATTACCTTCGTGCTCTGGTTAATGGCACTGAAAACCGCCACTCGCACCGCGAACATCAGCACTATGGTGTTTTTATCCCCTGTAATGTCGATTGGTTTTATCGCGTGGATTTTGCAGGAAACGATCGCGATGGCGACCTATCTCGGTCTAGCCTTTATTTTATCAGGGATGATGTTGCAACAACTTTGGCCCCGTTTTACCGAGCGTAAAAGCAAAATAAGCCCAAAGCCAAAGCTAGCTGAATGATGGTTGAGAGATAGCTGAGTGATGGCAGAGTCATCACTGAGTCGCCGCCTTAAACAAACTTGGCTCACTGTAATGAGCCAATTAAAGAACGTAAAAACCGAAGTGGCTAACGTTTTACATCTAAATTAAGCGCTAATATCACCCATTTTGTGAAGGAGTATAGAATGACCCCGGCCGTTCGATTGGCGAAAAAAGCCAAAATTGCGTTTGAAATCCTAGAGTACAGCCACGATCCACACTGCGCCGCCTACGGCGAAGAAGCTGCCAACACCTTAGGACTCGAACCCGCACAAGTGTTTAAAACCCTTTTAGTCGCCATCGACAAAGCCCATGCGCCGATTGCCGTCGCACTCGTGCCCGTCGATCATCAGCTCAATCTAAAAGCCGTGGCAAAATGCCTAGGACAAAAGAAACTGCAAATGGCCGATGCCGAACTCGCGCAAAAATCATCGGGCTATCTGGTTGGCGGCATTAGCCCGCTAGCGCAGAAAAAACAGTTACCGACCATAATTGATACCAGCGCTCAAGGTTTCGATAGGATTTATGTCAGCGCGGGTAGACGCGGTTTAGAGATAAGCTTAGCAGCCACTGACTTAGCCCTGCTTTGCAAAGGCGAATTTGCCGATATCAAGACGCTTTAAGCTATTCAGGCCACATTAAGCACAAGTTATTCGACGTTAAGTAAGTCACTCCACTTTATGCAACATTCGCTCATGTTGAATAAATGGTGAACAAGACTCCAACGACAGCAGCGTACTGAGCATACAATAGAAAGCGTTTGATAAAGCCGAGATATCCGTCTATAAATTGTACTGAGGTACAAATCGACTAAGGATAGTCAGATGGAAAAATCAACCCAATGGAACCCAGAAAATAGCATCAGCCCAATCAGCTGGTGCGCCATGCTACTCTGCATCGCCTTATTTATTTATGAGCATTTCTGGGGAAACAGTTTTACCACTATGGTAGTCATGCTCTATTGCAGTTTTATGCTGCCCTCGGTCTTACTCACCCGCAGAGTGCAGGAAAAGTACTTTATTTATACCTTGGAATACATCAAGGCCTTTCGTAGATTCACTACCGTCATGTCGACGCTATTTTTCTGTATCTGGTTACTTGCCACTTATACGCCGCTTCTCCATTAATGCGCAAACAGACACTGCCATAAATAGACAGTGCAAATTGGTACTTACAATCAAACTATACAATCAAACTATGCAAACAAAAAAGCCGTCAACGTAATGCGTTAACGGCTTTAATTTTATGGTTTTTAACCACTAAACACGGCTTGTGTAATCCCCCCAAGCTAGCCACTTATACGTGGTTAATGCCTCAAGCCCCATAGGGCCGCGAGCATGGAGTTTTTGCGTGCTCACAGCGACTTCGGCGCCAAGGCCAAACTGACCGCCATCGGTAAAGCGCGTACTGGCATTCACATACACAGCCGCTGAGTCCACTTGGTTCATAAAATGCGCAGCAGCGTGAATGTCATCGGTCAAAATCGCTTCCGAATGGCCGCTAGAATATTGGCGAATATGACTAACGGCAGCATCGATATCGCTCACCACTTTAATGCCTAAGGTTAACGACAACCATTCGATGCCAAAATCCTCAGCCTTAGCGAGCGTCACATCAAACCCTAAACCATCAAGCAAACTAAAACTTGTGTCACAAACTGAAAAACGCACGCCTAAACGATGCAGATACTCGGCAATTTGCGGCACAAAGGTGCTCGCCACATGCTCATCCACCAGCAAGGTATCAAGCGCATTACACACAGTTGGACGCTGCACTTTGGCGTTAGCGATCACTTCGAGAGCCCGTTCAAGATTGGCATTTTTATCGACATATAAATGGCAAATACCTATGCCGCCTAAAATCACTGGAATGGTCGCCTGCTCGGCACATAAGCGCTGCAGTGCTTGACCGCCTCGCGGCACTATCATGTCGACATATTGATCGAGTTTAAGTAAACCTGTCACTAAAGCTCTGTCTGAAGAATCAATAAATTGCACCGCATCTATGGGTAAACCTTGGGCGACAATCGCGCCGCGGATCACCTCACTAATGAGTTTATTCGATGCTAGGGTTTCTTTACCGCCACGGAGGATCACCGCATTACCGGTTTTAAGGGCAAGTACCGCGATATCGACAGTGACATTAGGCCGAGCCTCATAGATAACACCGATCACCCCAAGTGGTACTCGGCGGCGAGTCAGCCTTAAACCGTTATCTAATAACTTGCTGCCAAATTCTTCACCTACCGGATCGGCAAGACGGATCACATCGCTAATATCACCGATAATGCCCGCCAGACGCGCATCATCGAGCAACAGTCTGTCGATCATCGCATCCGTTAATCCATCGGCTCTAGCAGCGGCCACATCTTTAGCATTCGCGGCTAAAATAGCGGCTGTATTTTCCGTCAGCGCATCGGCGATGGCTTCGAGTAAGTCAGCCTTTTGGCTAGCGGTTAAATTGGCTAAGGCGTAACTTGCCTGTTTGGCATTATTACCAAGTTGCTGTAAATACTGTTCTTGATTAATTTGACTCAAAACAGACCTCGCTTATAAGACAACCATGTCGTTGCGGTGCACGATTGCGTCACCATAATCGTAACCGAGTAAAGACTCGATCTCGTCGGAATGCTTGCCCGCGATCAAACTCAGGGCTTGGCCGCAGTATCGTGTCATCCCTTTAGCAATCACTTTACCTTTTTGATCAACTAATTGCAGCGTAGCGCCGCGCTCAAACTGGCCTTTAACGCCGACGATACCTTTGGACAATAAGCTGCGGCCCTTGTCAGTCACAGCTTTGACCGCACCGGCATCGAGTACTAAAGAACCTTGAGTCGCAGGGCCGGCTAAAATCCACTGTTTACGGCTTTCTAGCGGGTTTTCAATCGCACTAAAATGCGTACCAACCGATTCCTTACTCACCACTTTTTTGATCACATCGGGGTGATGGCCAGAGGCGATCACCACTTCGATGCCTGCACGGCGAGCAATATCCGCCGCTTCCAATTTAGTCGACATTCCGCCCGTACCTAAACCAGAAACAGAACCGCCCGCTAACATACGTAGGCTGTCGTCAATCTTGACGACTTGGGAGATCAACTTAGCATTCGGGTTAGTGCGCGGATCGGCATCGAATAAGCCCTTTTGATCCGTCAATAAAATCAATAAATCGGCATCACACAACAGTGCGGCACGGGCCGATAGATTGTCGTTATCACCGACTTTGATTTCATTGGTGGCAACGGCATCATTTTCATTGATGATGGGCACAATATTATTGGCCAGCAAGGCATTAAGCGTGTCGCGGGCGTTAAGGTAACGCTCCCTATCCTGCAAATCGGCACGGGTCAGCAGCAATTGGCCGACATGCAGCCCATAAATACTAAAGAGTTGTGACCAAGCGAGGATCAACTGACTTTGCCCGACAGCGGCTAACAATTGCTTATTGGCCATAGTGTCGGGCAGTGTCGGGTATTGGAGATGTTCACGCCCAGCGGCAATGGCCCCTGAAGTGCATAATACGACTTCGACCCCTGACTTCATCAGTGCGGCCATTTGACGAGCAAGCTCAACCATGTGGGCTTTATCTAGCTGTTTACTGCCAGAGGTCAGCACACTCGTCCCCAATTTCACTACTACGCGGCGATACGCAATCTCACTTAAGTTCATTATTCATTTGTAAAAAATAACCGAACAATCCTTATACCTAATCCGCTGGGTAATTGGTAGCAAGGAGTTATTAACTCGAGATAAATTTTCGATTTTGCTTGGAATCACGCATGAAAAAGGGCCATCGATGAGATGACCCTCAAAAAATATTGTCTATTGTAGACAATCTACGTTGCGAGCTCGCACTGCACGAGTCACTAATCGATAGGATTAGCCATAGATAAACTTAGCCACAAACAGCGCAGCCAAGACAACAATGCCCACATTGAGATCGCTAAAACGACCTGTGAGTAATTTGATTGCGGCGTATGAGATCATCCCAAAGGCGATGCCTGTGGCGATGGAAAACGTCAGCGGCATTAAAATACATACAACGACTACCGGTGCGGCTTCAGTCAAATCTTCCCATTCGACATGCACGAGTCCTGACATCATCAGAATCGCCACATAAAACAGTGTGCCCGCCGTCGCATACGCTGGGATCATGCCCGCCAATGGCGACAGGAATAACGCAGCAATAAAGAGTAATCCCACTACAACTGCCGTTAAACCAGTACGACCACCCGCGCTCACACCCGCCGTACTTTCGATATAGCTTGTGGTCGTCGATGTACCAAAAGCCGCGCCCGCAATGGTCGCTAAACTGTCAGCAGTTAAGGCACGGTTTAATCGCGGTAAACGGCCCTTCTCATCGAGGAAACCACCGCGCTGCGCAACCGCAACTAAAGTGCCAGAGGTATCGAAGAGGTCGACAAATAAGAAGGCAAACACCACAGATAACATGCTGACTTCAAAGACTTGGGATAAATCCATCTTCAAAAAGGTTGGCATGATCGATGGCGGCATAGACACAATGCCGTGATACTGCACATCACCAAACACTAATCCCAAACCTGTGATAATCAAGATACTTAGGATAACCGCCGACTTCATTCCACGTTGCACCATAGCAATGATCAGGAAAAAACCTAACACAGCCATGACCGCCGGAAATGCGGTGATATCGCCTAAGGTCACTAAGGTTGCGGGGCTTGCCACCACAATACCGGCACTCTTAAGGCCGATCAGCGCAAGGAACAGACCAATACCAGCGGCAATACCAATACGCAGCGACATGGGAATGCTATTTACAATCCACTCTCGAATGCGCACTAAAGATAAGATTAAAAAGCAAATACCCGACAGGAATACCGCGCCAAGTGCTGTCTCCCAGCTGTAACCCATCTCACCCACAACTGTGTAGGTAAAGAAGGCGTTCAGCCCCATCCCAGGTGCAAGTGCGATAGGATAATTCGCCATCAAGCCCATAACTAAACAGCCGACAGCCGCAGCCAAACAAGTCGCGACGAATACAGCCCCATGGTCCATGCCCGCATCGGCTAACATCATTGGATTCACAAAAATGATGTAGGCCATCGTCATAAATGTTGTCAAACCTGCGACCGCTTCCTGCTTGAGGCTCGTTTGATTTTGTTTCAGTTTGAACAGTTTTTCTAACATGGAACAAGGTTCCTTTTTATTTTAAGTATGTAGGGTAGTTAGATGTAAACACTATGTAGCGTGATGACATTTGCAGCCGATTATAGGGAGTTTAGGCTGGTCAGGCCAGAAAATTGGCAAGGGATAAACACAAGTAACCATAAATCATTCGGTAAACGGCCGAGTGATTTATTCTGAACGCAAATGATGGAAACCTCGCCATGACTGTGCGGTTCAATAAAATGATAAATATGCGGAGTCAGTTAGCGCTTAGCAACTTAGTTAAGCTTGTATTTATTAGCATTGGTAATGCTATCACCTGAGCAAACTACTTCATCGAATAGCGTTTACGTAGCGCATGAAAGGATCGCTTGGAATTTTTTAGGATCACCCAGTGCATACCAATAATCCCAGAGTGGCGCAGGCTCAACATACACTTCAACCTCTTCTCCAGTAATCTCAACGCCACATTTATCAAAGAAGCAATCCCTCACCTCTGAGGAGGCGATTAAGCGCGAGGGCTGACAATAGGCGCTTTATCACTTCTGACACTAACCGTTTATGCTCATTACCATTTGGTAAAACAGTTAAACGCTTAAGCGAAAAAAAGGCAAAAAAAAGCCTGCTCAATGAGCAGGCAAAGACATATTTCAAGCGTCCCTTTCGGGGAAGTACATTACCGCGCTAGCGGGAAAAACCTGGCATATCCATGCAAAAACATCGATATACTACTTGAGTCTAAACACGCCAAAAAAGGCGATACAAAGGTTGATGGATGATGGATGATGGAAACTAAACTTTAAGGAGGGTTAAGCCTTAAAGCTCATGGCGAATAAACCGCCACGCAAAACATCAGTGTTAAACCAAGTGTTCTGCCAATAAAAATGGTTGTTGCCTGTATAAGACATAGTCAATACTCCTAAATTAGTTGTGATTAAGTACTCTAGTGAAGCTTGGCTCGGTTCCCTGGAACTAGAGATTCTCATATCCGTTGAGACGACTTGTCACTCAGGTCCTTGGAGAAAAATATCCATCCTGGATAGACTAGAGAGGAAAGGCATAGCGCCTAATCCACGAAAGCAATTATATGGTTTTGTAGTTTTATTACAACCTTTATTTGTATTTTTTTTAATTAAGGCTTTTTAATGTAATTAAATTACACAATTATAGTAGGGTTAATGGCGATCTGTTTCACAGAAAAACAGAAATAATCCTGTAAGCATCTAATAAGTAAGATATTACAGAATTATTTCTTTTTGTTACTAACGATTGATCAGATATTGATACAAGCCCACCAGCGGACTGGCCGTAGGTTTGCCGTAGAGCGGATCACCTTCTGTCGCACTGCCTGCGATATCTAAGTGCATATAAGCTAAGGGAATCGGGGCTGTTACACCATGGTCAAATAGCCCCGACGCTTTCAGTAAAAACGCCGCCGGATATTGATGTCCGCGCGCGGTAATCGATGATGGGGCATTATTTGAAGATAACATTTCAGCAGCGCCCGACACATCGCGGATCTTCGCGAAGTCTTCAGGTCGCAATGTAGACACTTCAAAGGGTTCGCCCCATTGAGTCGCCTGCTGTTGTAAAGTGACAGCGCATTGCTGCGAACTCGCCACTGAGTTTTCCACCGCCGCAGGATAACTGCCATAACAGCGCACTACGTGACCCGTGAGTGTTGCTACCGAAAACATTTCAGGCTTCACCGCCGACACGGCTTTGATGCGTAAATGACTCAGTAAATCTGCCAGCACTAAGCGCCCTTCGGCATCCGTATTACCAATCCGCACTCGTACACCCGCATGACTGGTGATGATTTCATCGGTCACGAAGGCTTCGCTGCCTATGCTGTTACGCACTAAACCTAACTCGGCAATCACTCGAATGCCCTTAGGCTTGAGCATTGACAAGGTTTTGAATAGCCCCGCCACGGCAGAAGCGCCGCCTTTATCACGGCTCATGCCCGCCATAGAGCCGCCGACTTTCAGATCAGCGCCGCCGGTATCGTAAATCACGCCCTTACCCGCGAACAGGAAAGTACGAGTCACTTCACCCTCTGGCAGATATTCTAATTTCACCACCCGAGGTTGATGACGACCGACGGCAAAAGAGGAACGCGCCACTGCACTGAGCAGCGGATAGTCACGCTCTAAAATATCTCTGTCTTCTACCACTGCGGTTTTGATCACGCTGCCCGCTAAGGATTGCAGGCAATAATCGGCAAAGGCTTTAGCCGACATGCGCTCAGGTTCTGTACCACATAAATCCCGCGCTAATACGCGGCCCGCTTCTAACGCATTGAGTAAATTGCTGTTATGGGTTGATGAAGATAATAACCCTATGGCCTCAAATGTAGGCGTTAAGCCCGTCGCTTCACGCAGCTCTAAGGTTTGCCACAGTTCTTGACCGCAGGCTAACGCCGCGACTTCAGAGGCAAAACTAAAACGCAGTTCCTTCGATGGCACCACATATAACAACGGACGTTTGGCGCCCGCCTCTTTTGCAATGGCAATCGCCGCCCTTGCGGCATCAGCATATACACGCACATCTACATACTCGTCGTTCACTTGGGTGACAGGCGCAATGATCAAGCGACCTCCCGCAAGACCCGGGGCAAACAGTAATGTCGGGCTCTTACCTACGCGCTTATCCACGTGGGCACCGTGCTGAGCCAATAAACTGATCTCATCAAAACCTATGGTATCCAGATCGGGCGTCACCACCACAACTGCATCCCAACCTTCACCATCAAAAATGGCATTTTCTGCTTTTACATCAACGAAGTTAACTTGAAACATGACCCATCCTTTTTCATTATTGTGTCTGCATTATTCCCGCTCTATCATCTAATTACCAATCTAAAAGTGGTATCGAGACCCTCTGAAAAATCCCAACTGGAAACTTTGGCTGCCAGCGTAACAAAAGCCTGTGATGCTGAGATTAATTGGCTGCGCAGAATGTGCTAGAATGGCCGCAAATTTGCCCTATACCCACAAGACCTTATGAGGGACACTTCTGTGACAGCTTTAAGTCAGTTATACCCACAGCCATTATGGCAATGGTTTGAACAAATCTGCGCTATTCCCCACCCATCTAAGCATGAGCAAGCCTTAAGCCAGCACATTCAAGCGTGGGCAAAAAGCAAACAACTTGCCGTCGTTGAAGATGCCGTTGGCAACTTGATCATCCGCAAACCGGCTACGCCTGGAATGGAAGATCGTAAAATCGTGGTCATTCAAGCCCATATCGATATGGTGCCGCAGAAAAATGCCGACAAAGTACACGACTTCACCCAAGATCCTATCGAAGCTTATGTCGATGGCGATTGGGTTAAAGCCAAAGGCACGACCTTAGGTTCTGATAACGGTATCGGCATGGCATCGGCGCTGGCCATTTTGGGCTCAGATGATATCAAGCACGGTCCATTAGAAGTGCTACTGACCATCGATGAAGAAGCTGGCATGACGGGCGCCTTCGGTTTACAGGCGGGCATGTTAGACGCAGAGATCCTGATCAACACAGATTCTGAGCAAGAAGGTGAAATTTACATGGGCTGCGCCGGTGGCGTCGATGCTCAAATCACCCTGCCTATGGTTTGGCAAGCGTCTGAGCAAAGTTACTCAGCCTTTAGCCTGCATTTATCTGGCTTAAAAGGCGGTCACTCTGGGGTGAACATTCACTTAGGTCGCGGCAACGCCAACAAGTTATTAGCGCGTTTCCTATTTGAAAATGCAGATAATTTAGCGTTAGAGCTGACACAATTTAGCGGCGGTTCATTGCGTAATGCGATCCCACGTGAAGCCAACATCAGCTTTATGTTGCCAGAAGAAAACGTCGGTGCCTTAAACGAAAAAGTCGCTGAGTTTGAAGCGCTTATCCGCACTGAACTCGCCATTGCCGATCCTGATATGCGTTTAGTGTTAAACACTATCCCCACGCCAAAACGTGTGATGAGCGAAAACAGCCAAAATACCCTGATCGATTTGCTGCATGTGTGCCCGAACGGCGTGATCCGCATGAGCGATGAAGTCGAAGGTGTGACTGAAACCTCACTCAACGTAGGCGTTATCAGCACTGACGATGAACAAGTCACTATCCTGTGCCTTATTCGCTCACTGATTGATTCTGGCCGTACTCAAGTCGAAGGCATGTTAACTGCATTAACTAACTTAGCCGGAGCCGATATCGATTTAAGCGGCGCTTACCCAGGTTGGAAACCAGATAACAGCTCGCCTGTGATGGCGATAGTACGCGAAACCTATCAAGACATTTACCAGAAAGAGCCTGTGATCATGGTGATCCATGCGGGTCTTGAGTGTGGTCTATTCAAGAAACCTTATCCAGAAATGGATATGGTCTCGATTGGCCCCACGATTCGTTATCCACACGGACCAGATGAGATGGTGAACATCACCACAGTCGGCCAATATTGGACCTTATTATTAGCCGTACTCGAGCGTATTCCAGTTAAGGCGTAACGCCAGAATGTTAGCCTAGCTCGCTCAATTGGCACTCAATTCAAGGCCACATCTGCTCAAGTCAGATGTGGCCTTATTTTTTATCGCGCCTTCTATTAGTGTGTAGAAATGCCATTGATAAAATTTTTATGAAAGAACTGAATAACTTGAATTTTCTACTATAGTTGTTCTGTCTAACCCGAACGTATTTTTGCTTGTCGCGCTTTTAGAGATAGCCGCTTTCCCCTTCAATACTGTGACCTTAAGGAATAGAGATCATGAAATTTGGTAAAATCTTGTCAGCCGCCGCACTACTGCTCAGCAGTAACCTCAGTTTCGCCGAAGAAGTCCCCCAAGCCGTTATCGATCTAGCCGATTCACTGATGCCATTAGGTAAAGAAGTGGTGCTGGTGAATGCCGTTAAAGCGCAAAATGCTCAAGGCAAAAGTTTAGATTCGATCAAAACATTAGATGAAAAATGGATCGCCACCGCTGGGATTGATGATTTTATGTCGTCCTTGATGAACAACGAAGCGGCCAAGTTTCTCACCACCTTCGAAGCCAGCCAACCTTACTACCAAGAAATTTTTCTCATGGATAATCAAGGTGCTAACGTCGCCATGACCAGTAAAACCTCGGACTACTGGCAGGGTGATGAGGATAAATGGCAAAAATCCTTCGCCAATGGCAAAGGCGATAAGCACATAGGTCCGGTCAAATTTGACACTAGCTCCCAAGCTTATCTGGTACAAATATCGATACCCGTCATGGATGGCGATGCCGCAATTGGTGCTATCACCATCGGGATCAACCTCGATCAATTCGGACTCTAATAGCCAGAGAACGCCAGTGATGGGCCGCATCCGCTTTTATTTCGTGGTTATCGCGGCCCTCACCTTTCAGTGTATCAATCAAGGAGGGCGTGACTATGGAATGGTATAAAGATCTTTCCGTTAACCAGAAACTGACTTACCCGAGTCTGCTACTCGCTGGCGTAGTCATCTTCGCCTCTTCAACTGGCATCTTAGGGCTTAAAGCATTAAATAACAGCGCAAATACGCTCGCACTCGAATACTTACCGAGCCAATCTGAACTGCTGCAAGCTGATAAAGAGCTTTACCAAGCGCAAGTTGCCGAACGTAGCCTGATGTTCGTTAACGTGGGCACGGACTCCTATAATAGCCTTCTAAAACAGCACACTAATAGTATATCTTTGGTCAAAGAACACCTTAATCAGTTTTCCGAGGTGACCACTAGTCCCCTCGCAAAAGAAAAACTCAATGAATTAAATCGCAGTTTCGAGGCGTGGAGTACCACCACTTCTGAAATCAGCAATCAGCGCACCCAAAATGGCCGTAACGGTCGCACGACCGCCATTGATCTGAGTTTTGGCCAAGCAGCGACGCAATTCGAGCAGTTGCATCAAAATATTAATCAGTTGATCGATGACTTAAACAGCAACACGGCAGCAGCCGTCACCCAAGTGGATGATGACGCCTATCGTGGGCAGCAGATGCAGTTAATTGCTTTAACGATTAGTATCCTGATCTGCATTCTATTCATCGTTGCCTTGCCTAAACTCATTAGTAAGCCGCTCGCAGTTTTGCTCGCGAAAATCCACGACATTACCGATGGTGATGGTGATTTGACCGAGCGAGTCCAGCTAACCTCTAAGGACGAGCTTGGTGATCTCGCCAAGGCATTCAATCATTTTCTCGATAACTTACATGGCATTATCTCGCAGTTTAAACAATCTACTTCGGAGCTTAATGTCGCCGCCGAAGGGCTAGCCAAAACCAGTGCCACGGCAAAACATACCTTGATGGATCAACAGGCGGCCACCCACAGAATCGCCGATGCCAGTGATCACATTGCTGCCTCAGTGCAAGAAGTGTCAGTCAGTGCCAGTCATGCCGCCGATGCCGCGAAACAAGCCGATATCTTTACCGCAGATGGCCAAGAAAGAGTGAAAAAAACCATCAATGTAATTCGAGAACTCGCAGGGGATGTAGGCTCGGCAGAAATGCAAATCAACAAACTCGAACAAGAAGGCCAACATATCGGCCGCGTGCTTGAGGTGATCCAATCTATTGCCGAACAGACCAATCTATTAGCCCTTAACGCAGCGATTGAAGCGGCGCGAGCGGGCGAACAAGGACGCGGCTTTGCTGTGGTTGCCGATGAAGTGCGCTCCCTCGCCTCTAAGACCCACCAATCCACCGAAGAAATTAAATTGATGATCGCCAATGTGCAAAATGGCACCCAAAGCGCTGTGGCGGCAATTAATATCGGTAATGAAAAGGCCATTTCAAGCGTCGAAGCCGCCAGTAATGCCGGTGAAGCCCTCGCGCATATTGCAGAAATGGTGAGTCAGATCAGCGAGATGAATAATCAAATCGCCCTCGCTGCCAAAGCGCAAACCACTATGGCCAATGAGAGTCATCAAAATATTCAACACATTGCCGAACAGTCGGAGGACAGTTTACGCAACACTGATGAAATCTACGCCGCGAGCGTACAACTCTCGTCAATGGCGGGTAACCTCACGGCGCTGGTCAGTCGTTTTAAACTGTAAGTTGTTGAAAGTGTGTGCTTGCAAATATGTGATGTTTGAAAAGTCCCCTCTACCGAATAAGGGAGCATAAACCTGTCGCAGTGATTATCTGAATTCCGGTGCTCCCTTATATTTAAACAGCAAAGCTAGCATCGATTAGCAGCGCTTAACCATTAAGCCTCTTGTCGCCCGCAGATTGACCAACATAGGTAACATCAACGCAAGGATCACTATCAGCATCCCTACCAATTGCATTTCCGTTACCGCCTGTCCCATAGCTAACGCCGTTAATGCTGCAAATACAGGCACGAGATTAAAAAAGACCGATGCCTTAGCGGGGCCAAGCGCCTTAACGCCGTTAATCCAAAACAGATAACCGAGCACAGTAGCGAATAAACCTATGTAGAGCACGCTAGACAAAGCCGTTGTCGACAGCCCCATCAGCTCCTGCCAAGGGTGAAACTCACCACGGCCTAGCCCAACAACGGACATAGACACACTGGCAGCTATCATACTCAGCAAGGTAAAGGGCAACACAGGCAACCAATGGCCGACCCGTTGCGAACAAATGGTATAACCACTCCACGCCAACATGCCAGCGGCAATCATCACATCACCTTGGTTAAAACTGAAATTGAGCAACTGCTGCACACTGCCGTTGGTGATCACTAGCAGTACGCCCGCCAAACCGCCCACTAAGCTAAACACTTGTTGTCTGCTGAGCCATTCACGCTGTAATAGCGCGTTGACGATTGAAGTCACCAGCGGACTGAGCGCCATAATCAAGGCGCCATTGGCGGCAGAGGTGTACTGCAGCCCATTAAATAACGCCAGATTTAAGCCGCCCACACCAATCACGCCCACTAGCGCTATGACAGCGTATTGCGCCAAACTCAATTTGGGCCAAGCCTGCCGAGTAAAAACGATATATAACGCCAGAGTCACCGCCGCAATGGTAAAACGCCAGAATACGAGGGATTCACCTGACATCTCCTCCAGCACTCGCTTAGCAATGGGAAACACGCTGCCCCAGCTAAAAACGCAAATCAGTAGACAAACGAATGTCATGTAAGGTGTATGGGATTTCATATCGGACTCTAGGGAGGTAATTGGGATTGAGCTTAGTTTATAAGTTTCATATATTATTAAAACCTACAAGATTGAGAGCTTAAATTCCAAATATGAAACTTAATTATTCCTTAGACGATATGCGCCTATTTTGGGTGGTGGCACAACAAGGGAGCTTTAAGCTCGCGGCGCAACACTTAGGCATTCCACCTTCAACCTTAAGTCGTCGAATCAATCTGTTAGAACAATCATTAGGCCTGCGTTTACTGCACAGAGACGCACATAGAGTCAACCTTACCGCCACAGGTCAGCGTTATCTCGAACGCTGCGGCCCGCTGTTTATCGAGTTAAACCAGGTATCCGGTGAGTTGCATGCGGATAAACATCAAGCGGTTGGCAAACTGCGGATCTCGGCGCCCATTAACACTACCTATCGCTGGCTAGGTGAATCACTCAACGCCTTCCAACGGCATTATCCCAATATCGACATCGATTTAAGCCTGTCGAACATGAATATCGATGTCAGTGAAAACGCCATCGATATCGCCTTTCGAGTGGGTGAACCTAAAGATCCCGATTGGATTGCAAGGCCGCTCACCACGATTAGCTTTGTGCTTTGCGCCAGCACATCGGCAACCCAGTGGCATGCACTGCAAGCCATAGAAGCACTCGAACAGCATCCAGTTATCATCGCAAAGCCCGTAAAAACATGGCGCTTACAGCACAATATCACAGGGCAAGATTTCGAGTTTGAGCCGAGGGGGAACATCAAATTAGCCGTCGATGATATGGCGATCGCCAGTCAGGCTGTAGTGGCGGGACTCGGTATTGGACTATTGCCCATCAGCATGGCGAGTGAACAGATACAAAGCGGCAAGCTCGTTCAAATACTGCCAGAATGGCAAGGTATTCCGCGCACCGCCTACTTGATGTATCGCGATCGGGACAACTTACCCTTGCAGGTCAGACTGTTAATTGATTTTATGTTGGCAAATCCACCCGAGGCTTATTGAGCCATTCAGGTATGAGTCTGCGGCGTATCGACTCAGTAAACGCCTAGAGCGCTAAATCAAGCTGAGTCTGGGCATTTAGGATTTCGGGCACTGCGAGGATAGAATCGGCGAGGCCGACCGAAATACCTAATAGGCGAATGCCGCGACCCTCTTGCCTTGCCATCGCCTGTGCGAGTAGATCATAAAACATCACAATCGAGACTTCATCGCTACGATGCTCAATGGTGGTTTGTTTGAAATCATTAAACTTGAGTTTGACCACTTGCTTGTGAATTTTGCGCTCTTTAGCGCTGCGGCTCAAACGTAGGGCTAATTCTTGGATCAACCCCGGCATCACTTGCTGGCACTGCTCTAGGCTATAAATATCCTTTGCCAGCGTAGTTTCAACACCCACTGATTTACGCTCTCTGTCGGCGGAAATGCCCCGCTCATCGATGCCTTGGGAACGCTCAATCAGCACGCCACCAAACTTGCCGAATCGCGCCAATAACTCAGGTTTAGAATAGGCTTGCACATCACCACAGGTATTGAGCCCAAGCGAGGAGAGCTTTTCGGCGGTGACTTTGCCGACACCGGGAATTTTACGCAGCGATAAGGTTTTAACAAAATCAGGGAGTGTCTCAGGGGTAATCACATATTGGCCGTTTGGCTTATTCAAATCCGAGGCAACTTTAGCCAAAAACTTCACAGGTGCTATGCCTGCCGAAGCGGTTAACCCAGTTTCGGCTAAGATATCGCTGCGAATGGCCTGCGCAATCAAGGTCGCCGAGCCCTTATATTGTTGGCACTCACTCACGTCTAAATAGGCTTCATCTAAGGACAACGGCTCAATCAATGGGGTATAGCGGGAGAAAATTTCACGAATTTGCAGTGAGACATCTTTATAAACCTGCATCCGCCCAGGAACCAAAATGAGATCGGGACACAACTTAAAGGCATAAGCGGTCGCCATCGCCGAACGCACACCGAATTTACGTGCCTCGTAACTGCAAGTGCTAATAACACCACGACGATCGCTGCTGCCGCCCACAGCTAAAGGCTTGCCACGGTATTCGGGAAAGTCGCGCATTTCCACTGCCGCAAAATAGCAGTCCATATCGATGTGAATAATTTTTCGCACGTTGAATTCCTCCAACGCCAAAATACTGTATATAAAAACAGTAATCAAGTGTTCGTCATCAATTTAGCGAGGATCGGGCGGGAAACCTAAAATTAAAAGGAGCCTAAGCTCCTTTTGTGAGTGCACTATGAGTGATGCCGTGATTGAGCTGATGGTCAGTGAGCAAATAGTTCACTGACCAACTCAGGCTTAAATCTTAAATTGGCCGATATTGCGAGTAAGTGCGCGGGTCATATCCTCAAAGCCTTGCAAGCTTTGCGACAAGTCCTGACTCGAAAGCAAAGACTGATCCGACAACCCCCGCACATTATCGACATTGAGCGCCACTTCCTCGGCTGCCACGGCTTGCTGATCGATTGCTACGGTTATTTCAACCGTTTGCTGTTGGATTGACATAATCGCCGTGGCAATATCATTCAGTGCCGCTTCGACCTGAGTCGTTAACTCTTGCCCCGCTTTCGCTTGCTCAACGCCCGATTCCATCACTTGCTCGGCCTGCAATGCGCTTTGTTGCAAGGTTTGGATAATGCCTTGAATGTTAGCGGTAGAATCTTGGGTACGCGATGCCAACGTGCGCACTTCGTCTGCCACCACAGCAAAGCCACGGCCTTGCTCACCCGCACGCGCCGCTTCAATTGCTGCGTTAAGGGCTAATAGATTAGTTTGCTCGGCAATGTTACGGATCACGCTCAAGACTTCACCGATTTGCTCTGAGCTATTGCGTAAGTGTTTAATCACTTTCGCCGCCGCAATCACTTGTTGCGACAGTGCCTTCATCCCTTCGGTCGCACGGGAAACAATCTGTGTACCATCGTAGGCTTGAGTTTGCGCCTTCTGAGCAAAATCATTCGCCCTCTGGGCACTGACAGCCATTTCTTGACTGGTTTGCGCCATTTGCGTTGCAGCGGTAGCAACCGAATCTATCTGCTGCTTCTGCGATGAGACCGACGACACGGCTAAATCGCAAATCTGCCGCGCATCAATAACACCCGTGCCTACCTCTTGGGTTAAACTGCGCGTATCCAACAGCATGTGCTGCACTTTCTCGGCAAAGCGATTAAAGGCATCGCCAAGTTTGCCTAACTCGTCTTCTCGATCCATTAGAATACGTTTTGATAAATCACTGTCACCTTCGGCAATATCTTCCATCGCATCCAATAAATTAGCGAGTTGACGTCTAAAGGGTAGCAACATCAACCATACCGTCACCCCCATTAGCAGCATGATACCTATGGCGACCATACTCGCATTCCAGAACGTAGCGGTCACTGGCGCTTCAATCACTTCGTGGGGCAACATAAAGGCTAAGTGCCACTTTTGTTTGGGATAATCGCCGCCCACAGTCACAAAGCTCACCCGCTGGGGCACGCCATTGAACGTAACGTTAGCAAACCCTTGCGCTTCCCTTTGCATCTGTTGTCTTAATGCCGAAAACCCTGAGGTCTGCTTAAACTGAGTGTCCACTTGATTTGCCAAAGAACCCGGCGGGAAACGTTCTGAAAAACCAGGGAAATACACCAACTTGCCTTCGTCTGTCATCAAGAAAGCTTGGCCAAAGTCACGGTATTTGATCGGTGCCAGCAGGGATTTACCAATAGTATCAATCAAAATATCCATGCCGCCGATCCCAATCAGCTCACCATTGGCAGCATAAACAGGGGTTTTAACCGTGGCAGAAATTGAACCATCGTTCGCATCGACCGCAGGATCGCCAACAAACAAGCCACGCTGGTCAATCGCCTCCTGCCACCAAGGTCGTTTGTTGGTGTAGTAATCTGGGTCGCCATCGAAGCGGCCATTAAGGTCAAAGTACTCGAAGGTATTGGCCGAGCCAAAAAACACCGACTTAACATCGCTATCGCGATCGGAGAAAGACTTAAAGTAAGCAATAATGTCTTGATAATGGCGATCAGCCGCGAGATGACTGCCACGGGCGTGATACTGAGTAAACCATTTGACTAAACCCGGCTCGGCAAACACTGAATGGATCACTTGGCCCTTAGCAATAAAGTAACCGCTAATCTCATTGGCTTTTAAGGCAACTAACGCCGAAATATCCGCATCGACCTGCTTTCGCGTGTTATCACTTTCTTTCGTCACCAACAAAGCGGCGACTAAGGTAAGCAGTACAGCAAGCGCTCCAACGATAGTCACCACTAACTGCAAACTTAGAGAACGTTTCATATATCCCATCAATCTTCCCGTCTGGCTGGCCAACAAGTTAACAATATGGCTCGCAAAAATAGTTTTACACGGTAACAATTTTTACCTGTTAACAACAGATGAAATCGCCATAAAAAACGTAAATAAGTATTTGTAAAGAAAGGATATTGGCCTTATAACAGGATTCGCTAAATTTAAGATGTTTTGCAGAGGATGAGTTTGTAGAGGCAGAGTTTTACAGTCAGATAGACTATATACAGATTGGATTAATAGGAAGCGGTAGAAATAGGATCAGCGAGACACTCCCGCTGATCTCGATTTAGTGATTACATCTTAGTTTGTAGGTAGTTTTGTAGCCCAACACGGTCGATAAGTCCGAGTTGTTTTTCGAGCCAATACATGTGGTCCGACTCAGTATCGTCGAGTAATACTTCGAGGATTTCGCGGGT
The DNA here is from genome assembly GCF_022690845.1 of Shewanella sp. N2AIL. Lineage (NCBI taxonomy): Bacteria > Pseudomonadati > Pseudomonadota > Gammaproteobacteria > Alteromonadales > Shewanellaceae > Shewanella > Shewanella sp. N2AIL. Next base: position 24,512 of record NZ_JALBYT010000023.1, read on the forward strand.
TTGGTAATCTTGCTTCTGCTCACACAGGGCAATCACTTGGCGCAAATCGTCCGCGACCTTGTACTCGTAGGCGAGATCATTACGCAGCATCTCTTCCACATCTTTACCTATGTTCAACGCCTCACGGGCGGCAACATTAGGCGTTCCTTCGAGGAATAAAATACGCTGTACTAATTTGGCCGCATGGGCTTTTTCATCATCGGACTCATGGGCGATGCGCTCATAGAGTTCATTCAAGCCCCAATCTTCGTACATATGGGCATGGACAAAATATTGATCCATTGCCGAGAGTTCTCCCGTTAGGAGTCGATTTAACGCATCGATGACGTCTTTATCGCCTTTCATATTCCGCTCCTATTGGTCGCTAATTTGCGATTGTAGATAATTTTGAATCCCGGTTAGCGTAATGAGCTCTTGCTGCGACTCAAGCCAATCTAAGTGTTCTTCCTCGTCTTCAAGGATGTCTTCCAGCAGATCGCGGCTCACATAGTCTTGCTCGGCTTCACATAGGTTAATGGCATCACGCAGCAATGTCAGTTGCTCTTGCACCATGGCCAGATCGCAGTCGAGCATTTCTTGGCTATGTTCACCAATGCGAAGTTTCTCGAGTTGCTGCAAATTTGGGAGACCCTCCAAAAACAACACGCGCTCGATGAGCTTATCGGCGTGCTTCATATCTTGGATGGATTTTTTGTATTCGACGTGATTGAGTTTCTCTAAGCCCCAATGTTTAAACATGCGGGCATGGAGGAAATATTGATTGATGGCGGTCAACTCACAGGTAAGCACCCGATTCAGTTGCCCAACCACTTTAGGATGACCTTTCATAAGTTACTATCCTTGGTAAGCGTGAAAAAGATTGATCTAAATCAAGCTTCTAGCCTAGTACAATTTACCCATCAACTCAAATTATCTTTATATTTCACAAACTTAATGATGAAAAGCATTCTCATTCCTGCTTAGATTAACGCGCTATCTCCCTCATAACCCAAGGATAAATTTAATTGGATGGTCTAGCTTGATAAGTTTCATGCAAAAAAATAGCCTCCAGATGGGAGGCTATTGTCGAAACAGACGATTGAGAGAATATTAAATAATACGATCTTTGGTTAACTTCTCACGGCGCGCTTCTTCAGCGGCCATACGACGTTTACGTTTGTCACAAGGGTCATCACAATCACACGCTTTCTCAATCCCTAGAACACCTAAACCGCCACAGCTTCCTTCGACGGCTTTGCGCTTGATGAGATAACCTATCGACATCAGCAAAAAGAACAGTAATAAAACTACAAATGCCGCGATAAAAGTGCTCATGTTAACTCCAACTACTTAAGGAAAGGCTTGAAGGCGTCACTGTAATAGACTTTAAATCCTTCGCCTTGCTTTTCAATTAGCATTATCGCCAAGTGTTCCTTCTTGGCAAGCTCCAATGATGCTTCTGTACCTAAAACCATCATAGCCGTCGCAAAACCATCGGCAGTCATGCAATTCTGATGCAATACGGTCACAGATGCTAGCTTATGATTGATTGGCAAACCGGTACGTGGATCAATTATATGGGTAAAACGTTGGCCGTCTTCCTCATAATAATTACGATAATCGCCCGAGGTCGCCATCGCCATAGTCCCTGGTGAGATAACCTGCTGTACGGCTTCAGAGCCATCATCGGTCGGTTGCTCTATGGCAACGCGCCAAGAGCTACCATCGCCTTTAGCACCTTTAATGCTCAGTTCACCGCCAATTTCAACTAAATACCCAGTCGCGTGGTATTTATCGAGAATGGAAGCCACTTTATCAACCCCAAACCCTTTGGCGATTGATGACAGGTCTACGTACAAATGCGCATTATGCTTACTTAAACGATGACCTTCTATCGAAAGCTCACTAATACCGGTTTTGGCTTTCGCCGCATCGATATCGGCCTGAGTCGGAACCTTAGTTGGACGCTTATCAGGACCAAATCCCCACAGGTTAACTAAAGGACCTAAGGTAATATCAAGTGCCTTATCCGTCACTTGATATAAGCGTATTCCCTCTTGCACCACTTTGATGGTATCCGCTGAAACTTCAACGCTTTGCTCCAATGGCAATTGGTTGAAACGGGATAATTCTGAATTTGGGCGATACGTCGACATCTGGTCATTGACTAGCTCAAGGGCTAAATCAATTTCCGCTTGAAGTAATTGCGCCGTCGGCATCAGCTCATTCGGCACGACTTTAATGTGATAAGTCGTCCCCATAGTGCTGCCCGCTAATGAAATGACCTCATTCTGCTTTGAGCAGGCTGAAACAAAAAAGGCCAGCCCTACGAGGACTAGCCAGTTAAATGAATGCTTTAATACTGAGGTATTGATCTTTAAGGTCTGAAACATAGTGACCTACTACTCTTATTTGGGCCCTTAAATGCAAAAGTTGCAGATGAGAGATTATCCTCAACATCTGCAACTTTTCTATCTAGGACTAATGAACATTAGCCGCCGAAGTCATCTAACAAGATGTTTTCGTCTTCGACACCAAGATTTTTCAACATACCAATTACGGCAGCGTTCATCATTGGAGGTCCACACATGTAGAACTCACAATCTTCTGGTGCATCATGGTTTTTCAGATAGTTTTCATACAATACGTTATGAATAAAACCTGTGTAACCATCCCAGTTATCCTCTGGTTGAGGATCTGAAAGGGCCACATGCCATACGAAGTTATCATTCTCAGCCGCAAGGCCGTCGAAATCTTCTACGTAGAACATTTCACGTTTAGAACGTGCACCGTACCAGAAGCTCATCTTACGTTTAGACTGAAGACGCTTCAGTTGGTCGAAGATGTGCGAACGCATTGGCGCCATACCCGCACCACCGCCGATAAACACCATTTCTGCATCGGTATCTTTCGCGAAGAATTCACCGAATGGGCCAGAAATTGTCACTTTATCGCCAGCTTTTAAGCTCCAAATGTAAGATGACATCTTACCGCAAGGCAGAGTCAGGTTACGTGGTGGAGGCGTAGCAATACGCACGTTCAGCATAATAATACCGAACTCTTCTGGGTAGTTAGCCATTGAGTATGCGCGAATCGTTTCTTCATCAACCTTAGATTCAAGATTGAAGAAACCGAAGTGTTCCCAGTCGCCACGGTATTGTGCAGGTACGTCGAAATCTGCATATTTAACATGGTGAGCAGGTGCTTCGATTTGAATATAACCGCCAGCACGGAAAGGTACAGATTCGCCATCAGGAATTTGCAGCTTCAGTTCTTTAATGAAAGTGGCTTTGTTATCGTTAGAGATAACTTCACATTCCCATTTTTTGATACCGAAGATTTCTTCGTCAAGCTCGATTTCCATATCGTTCTTAACGTTAACCTGACAAGAAAGACGACAGCCTTTACGGGCATCACCTTTGCTAATGTGGTCAAGTTCTGTTGGCAGAATATCACCGCCGCCAGACTTAATCACTACGCGACATTGGCCACATGAGCCACCGCCACCACACGCACTCGATACAAAGATACCGCTGTTAGCCAAAACGCCTAACAACTTACCGCCAGCACCGGTTGTAATTGCTTTTTCAGGATCGTCATTAATGCCGATCGTGATGTCACCGCTAGCCACTAACTTAGACTTAGCGAATAAAATCACTAATACCAAGATGAGGACGATAGCAGTAAACATACTCACACCGAGGTAAACCTCGAGCGGAGTAGATTTAAAAATACCAAGAATATCCATTAACTTATCCTTAGAAGGTCCAATTCAAGAAGCCGTTATGTGTCTCTTACAGAGACACACCAGAAAACGACATGAAACCTAAGGCCATCAAACCAGCAGTGATAAAGGTAATCCCTAAACCACGTAGGCCGTTAGGCACGTCGGCATACTTCAGCTTCTCACGGATACCGGCCATCAATACGATAGCTAATGCCCAACCCACTCCTGAGCCGAAACCAAACACCACACTCTCGCCTAACTTGTAGTCACGCTCAACCATGAATGATACCGCACCGAAAATCGCGCAGTTCACTGTGATCAAAGGTAAGAAAATACCTAATGCGTTGTACAAAGGTGGAAAGTACTTGTCCAGTGCCATTTCCAGAATTTGAACCAAAGCCGCAATCACACCGATAAAGGTAATGAATTTCAAGAAGCTTAAGTCAGCTTCAGGTGCGCCAGCCCAAGCAAGTGCACCAGGAGCAAGCAGCCCTTGATAGATAACTTGGTTTGCTGGGACAGAGATAGTTAACACTACAACTACCGCAATCCCTAGGCCCATGGCTGTGGTGACTTTCTTAGACACAGCCAAGAAAGTACACATACCTAGGAAGAAGGCCAGTGCCATGTTTTCAATGAAAACAGAGCGAATTAACAGGCTAATATAATGTTCCATCGCACTTACCCTTTTGCTTCAACTTGCTCTGGCTTATAGGTACGAATAATCCAAATCAGAACACCGATCAGGAAGAACGCACTCGGAGGCAGTAGTAGCAGACCGTTTGGTTGGTACCAGCCGCCATCAGAGATCTTGTGCAGGATTTCAACACCGAACAGAGAACCGTTACCAAACAGTTCACGTACGAAGCCAACAGCTAACAGAATCGCACCGTAACCTAAACCGTTACCGATACCATCCATAAAGCTCATCATTGGCGGTGTTTTCATCGCGTAAGCTTCGGCACGACCCATTACGATACAGTTCGTAATAATCAGACCGACGAATACCGACAGCTGCTTAGAGATCTGATAAGCATAAGCCTGCAGCAATTGGTCAACCACGATTACCAAAGAGGCAATAATGGTCATCTGTACGATAATACGCACACTGCTTGGAATATGATTACGGATCATTGAGATAAACAGGTTCGAAAACGCTGTTACCGCAGTTAACGCCAACGCCATTACCAGTGCAGTTTCGAGCTTGCTCGTTACCGCTAATGCACTACATACACCAAGTACTTGTAAAGCAATCGGGTTGTTGTTGACTATAGGTCCGGTCAGAACCTGTTTCAGTTCTTTAGCGTCAGACATTAGTTGAGACCTCCATTGCGTGCTTTTTCAATGAAACTCGCAAAACCTTCTTTCCCTAACCAGAATGTCAGTGAATGTTGCACACCATTACTCGTTAAGGTTGCGCCAGATAATGCGTCTACACCGTATTCAGTGCTAGCAACAGCTGGGTTTTTAGTTACGCTGATAGCAATGTTACCTTGCTCATCAAATAACTTTTTGCCATGCCATTTCGCTTTCCACTGAGCATTTTGCACTTCGCCACCTAAGCCCGGCGTTTCGCCTTGCTCATAGTAGACTAAGCTTTGCACTGTGTTTAGATCAGCATCCATAGCAAGGAAGGCATACATAGTAGACCAAAGGCCATAACCATGGATTGGCAGGATCACACTCGTTAATTTGCCTTGTTCATCACGAACAAGATAAACCACAGCGTTATCCGCTACACGTTTCACTGAAGCAATGTCGTTCTCAGGTACAAATGAGGTTTTCACATCACGAGACGCTTTACGTTGATCAAAAGTGTCAGCATTAACACCCTCAACCCATGCACCCGTTTTTAAATCGACCAGTTTAGCTTCGATGTGTTTGCCGTATGTATCCAGAATTTGCGCTTTGGTGACCTTGCCAGCTTTAGTATCGATAAGACCAGCGGCTTCCAGAATGTACTTTTGCTTATCGAGCAGTTTATTTTCTGCTTGAGTCGGTCTCAGTAACACTGCTGCAGTAGACACAAATATCGCACAAATTAGACATAGGCCAACGACGATAAATAAGGTTCTGCCGAACGAATCTTTATTACTAGCCACGGGCAATCCTCCGCTTGATATTTGCCTGAACCACGAAGTGGTCGAACAATGGCGCGAACAAGTTAGCAAACAGAATTGCCAACATCATGCCTTCAGGGAATGCAGGGTTAATCACGCGGATAAACACAGCCATTGCACCGATCAAGATACCGTATGCCCATTTAGCTTGGTTAGTGAATGACGCTGACACTGGGTCTGTCGCCATAAACATCATGCCAAACGCAAAACCACCTAACACTAAGTGCCAGTACCAAGGCATTGCAAACATTGGGTTAGTGTCGCTACCGACAACGTTCAGCAGAGTAGAAATGGCAATCATACCGACCATTACACCGCCAACGATGCGCCATGAAGCGATACGCGTGTAGATGATGACCAAACCACCTAACAGAATCGCTAATGTAGACACTTCACCAACTGAACCTGGAATGAAACCGAAGAACGAATCCCACCAGTTTTGGTTAATTGCGTAATCTAATGTGCCCGCAGCAGCTTGGCTCAGTGCAGTCGCACCTGAGTAGCCGTCAGCCACAACCCATGAGGTATCACCCGACATGTTCAACGGATAAGCGAAGAACAGGAAGGCACGACCCGCTAGTGCTGGGTTTAAGAAGTTACGCCCTGTACCACCGAACACTTCTTTCGCCACGACCACACCGAAGGTGATACCCAGCGCCACCATCCATAATGGGATAGTTGCTGGCAGCGTTAAAGCGAACAGGATAGAGGTAACGAAGAAACCTTCGTTGACTTCATGGCCACGGATAGAGGCAAACAGCACTTCCCAGATACCACCGACGGCGAAGGTCACCGCGTAGATAGGTAGGAAGAAACAGGCGCCATACCACATTAGCGCAGGCCAGCCAGAGTTTGCCGTCAGTTCGGTACCGAACATGCTGAACAAGCTCACTTGCCATACGTCAGGGGTAGCAAAACCAGCCACTAAAGCTAATTGAGCTTGTAAACCTACGTTGTACATACCCACGAACATCGCTGGGAAAGCACAAGCCCAAACCGTAATCATCATACGTTTTAGGTCGAGGTTATCGCGAACGTGGGTTTTGCCCTTGTTCACTTTACCTGGGGTATAAAAAATTGTGTATGCCGCTTCGAATAGGGCATAAAACTTTTCGTATTTACCGCCTTTTTCAAAGTCGGGTTCAATACGTTCGAAAAAATCTTTCAAGCTCATTAGCCTTCCCTCTCGATCGTATCTAGACAGTCACGCAGATATGAACCGTAGTCATACTTGCCTGGACATACGAACGTACACAGTGCGAGATCTTCTTCATCTAACTCTAACGCGCCTAAAGTGGCAGCACCGTCAAAGTCACCTGAAATTAAGTCACGCAACAACATAGTAGGAAGAATGTCCAATGGCATTACACGCTCATAGTTACCAATTGGCACCATAGCGCGGTCTGAACCACCTGTACTGGTCGTCATACTGAACAGACGAGAAGGAGCAAGATGTCCTAAGAATGCACGAGTGATAGAATATTTGTCTGAGCCTGGTAATACCCAGCCTAAAAATTCTTTCTCTGTACCTTCTTCTAACAGACTTACTTGAACATGGTAACGACCTAAATACCCTTGTGGGCCAACGGCTGTACGACCATTCAGAACAGAGCCTGAAATCAGACGAACATTGCCATCTAAGGCTTCACCTGCGGTTAATTCAGTCATGCTCGCGCCCACAACAGTGCGTACGAGTCTTGGCTTAGCCGCTTTAGGGCCTGCGATCGCAATAACACGTTCGGTATTGAGTTCACCCGTCGTAAATAGCTGACCAATTGCTATTACATCTTGGTAACCAATATGCCAAACGGTACGTTTTGCAGAGGCAGACAATAAGAAGTGAATATGAGTACCGACTAATCCTGCAGGGTGCACACCAGCAAATTCTTCAACTTGGGCGTTTGCGGCAGGAATATCAGCGCCAGGCGCTTTACAAAGGTAAACTTTACCGTCAGTAAGTCTTGCTAAGACCTTAAGACCATTAGCAAAATCTTCTTTATGCTCACGGATCACCACAACGGGATCAGCGGCAAGAGGTTGAGTATCTATTGCGGTTACAAAAATACCAGCAGCAGAAGAGTCTACAGCAGGAACTTTGCTAAAAGGACGAGTACGCAATGCTGTCCATAAACCTGATTCGATCAGATTGTCACGGACTAACTGCGAGTCGAGCGTATCGAGTGCAGTGGCATCATATTTAGCAAAGGCAACGCTTTCGTTTCCTTCCACTGCAATGACAACAGACTGCAGAACACGCTGGGCGCCCCGGTTAATGTCTAATATAGTACCACTGGCTAAAGCCGTATATTTAACGCCTAAATTCTTCTTATCTTCAAAAAGAACCTGGCCTTTTTGTACTTTATCGCCCACTTTGATTTTCATCGTTGGACGTAAGCCAATATACTCTTCACCCAAAGTAGCTACATGTTTAATGGCTGGGCCATTATGGATAACTTGCTCTGGTCCGCCTGCTATAGGCAGTTCCAATCCTTTCTTAATTGTAATCATATCCACAAGCACTACGTTTGAAGGAAAGACAATGCGCCGCGTTCCTGCTAAATACTTAGGTTTTAAACAAAACCTACTGCATTGAGCTAGCGCAGATTTATCACAGAAATGCGATCGCAATCACGCTGGTCGCGCGCATTTTACCCCAATTGACTTGGCATCGCCACGAAAATTATAGGTGATTTCAAACCTAAAATACGGATTGAAAAGAATCATGCGCTACGGCGTTCACCTTCCGACCTAGTGACTGATCAGAAAGAGAGAATATTACGGCCACTGGGTACTATAGCATTAATAATTAAAGATTTAATTTAGCAAAAAGTCGAAACATCCACTAAACGCGTCTTAAATCGATCTTATTTGTTTCAATTGATTTAAATTCAAACGAAATAAAATTCAACTTAAAAGCGCCATTGATAACCTAAATAGCTAATACGTCCATTTTCCGATCGAATTCCGCTATTTGATGCTGTTGTGACTAATGTCTCATCTAAGAGGTTTTCAATCCGAAAATAAATCTCATGGTGACGGTTAAAATGATAATTCGCCGCTAAATCTACCCGCCATTGTGCGGCGACAGGCTGTAATTGGGCGCCGAATTGGCCCATTTCGCGCTCCGATTGATAAAAGACATTCGCATGCAGTTCATATTCTGCATATTTCATCCCAGCACTCAACTGCAGTTGCTGCTCGGGTAACCAGGCCACCCTATCGCCAGCCACGACGCAGCCTTGGATTTCATTGCAGCTATTGGTTTGATACTCGGCATTTGAATACTGATAATTTAACGCTAAAGGTAACTGCACGCTGCCCAGTTCCCACTGATAGCCAAGATTCAGCTCAACTCCTTTGGTCAGCACATCCACGACATTGCCTTGAACCCACAAACGACTGTCGGCACATTGGGTATACGCATCGCAATTGACATGCAGATTATCAAAATCTTGGACGTAGGTTTTGATGTCTGCACTAAAATGCTCGCTGGCATATTGGGCGCTGACTTGATATTGCAGCGACACTTGTGCCTCTTGCTCAATATTCCCCGCACTCGCGGCGGTCCATGAGCGTCGAATATCCGTACTAAAGCGCCAATCTCCAGCATGATATAAAACGCCAAGTTGTGGCATCCAATCACTGTCGGAAAAATCTGCAGCTTCGAGTCCGGCGTAAGCTAAATTGACCTTGCGATTAACGTCCACTTTTTCATAGGCGAGCGCGAGTTTGAGCTGCAATCCGTCCCAATTAAACAAGGAGTCGATGGCCGAAGTGAATGCCGTCGCATCATCGGTATAAGCCAACAGCGCATTGGGTGCATCACTCACTACACTCAAGTCCTGCTGCCATAGACTCTGCTGATCGCCAAGGTGCATCTCGGCTTTATCCGTATGATAACGAGCGCTATAGCTAATTTGATGGGCGCCATACTGATTCACCGATTCAGTTTGTACCCCAAAGGAGCTGAAATCATTGTCTTGTTGTAATGAGGCGACCGCGACGCCATCGACTGTCGGCTGCCGTTCAAATGCGGCCAGCGCAGCTAAACTCTGGGTATCAAGCACTTGCCCATCAAATTGATTTAGTTGATTTAATTGCTGCGAATAGGATTGATAGTAAAAGTCCGTGATGACCTTATGCCCACCACTAAGCGCAACTTGGTGCGACAGTTGATACTTATGGTGACGCCCTTGATGCTTATCTCCAGCCGTAGCCGAATACAAACTCATCGGGTCTTGTTGCCAATCGGCCTGCGTTAAGCCGAGTTGGGAGCGATAGCTATCATAATCGAGGAACTGGTAGGTAAACTCAGTCACCTGCGGACTTCGGGCACCTAATAAACTCGCAGCATTAATTTTAAATAAGATATCAGTGGTTTGGCGGTCAGTATCTTGACCATTGAGTAAGTGATCGGCGCCGCTACCATCACTGTAGTTAACCGCGAGTATCATGCCGTATTCTTTTTGCTTCACGCCCCAATTCACATCGACACTGTAGTCAGCATCCGTATTGCCTTCGAGCGTTACCTTACTGTTTTCCGCTTGCTCGGCTACAGGTAAGGTTTGATAACTCACCACCCCAAACGCCCCTTGCCCACCAACCGCCATATTCGCCATTGGCGTGACAGTGACACTCTGTTGTTGCAGCAGATTGGGTAATAGTTGTAATTGCGGTGCAGAATAAGGCGCAGGTGAGAAATACACTCTATCTTGCAATACGGCCACGCCTTGACTCGCGCTGCGCATATTAATGCTTGCTGGATTTCCGTTAAGATCTGCAGGTAAAACCGTCAAAGCCGTTAACTGGCCTAACGCTAAACTGTCAGCAGTGGAGTGGAATGTGTCATTGACCTGGTTCAGTTCAAGCATTTGACTGTGGAAATCATCGGCGAACGTTGTGTTAGAACAGGCAAGAGATACAGAAATTGCACAGAGTGATACTGTGAAGTAACGACTAGGCATACCAAGCTCCCAAAAATTTTGTTAGCGTACGGTGTTTTTGTTATTAACTTGTAAAATAGCTGAATTTGTTTGAAAAAAAAAGCGACTCTCGTCGCTTTCTCTCATTAACTTCAGGAAACTGAATTTACTGGCTAGGCACTCTTATACAAGTAAGAGTGCAAACCGTTACAGATTACCTAGAATTTCGTCGCTTAATTTCAAATCATCATTGCGATTCACACTTACGCCAGCCGCAATAATATTACGGGCGATCTCTTGTGCCTGCTCTAATGAATGCATCTCATACGTACCACATTGGTATTCGTTCAGCTCAGGGATTTCTGACTGCTCAACCACTTTAAGCACATCTTCCATCGCAGCTAACCACGCATCGGCCACTTGGCGCTCAGTCGGCTCACCAATCAAACTCATATAAAAGCCGGTACGGCATCCCATTGGCGAAATATCGATGATCTCAACATTGCTACCATTTAAATGGTCACGCATAAAGCCAGCGAATAAGTGCTCCAGAGTGTGAATACCACGCTCACTGAGAATATCTTTATTCGGTGCGCAAAAACGTAGATCAAATACCGTAATCGCATCGCCCTTTGGCGTGCTCATGTGCTTAGCAACACGAACTGCTGGGGCATTCATTCGAGTATGATCAACGGTAAAGCTATCAAGTAATGGCATAGGGATCTCCAAATTCTCAGGGCGATATCAGCGCCACTGTAACTGTCTATTTATGGCTTGCAAGCATAACACCAAATGAATTACGCCGATAACAAGATAATTTAAGATGAAATCATCTCATATAAATCAGCTGTTAATGTGACAGTGAGTGCTAAAAACACCACGCATTTAGTGTTGGCGCTGTTGGCCGTAAGCATCCTCAGATATTTTATGATACTGGCGCACACCTTGCTCGTAGGCGTGATAGGCGGCGTACACTTTGCGCATTAAAGGATCTTGATTAGCTTGCTCTTCAATCACTTGTTTCGAGATTTTCTCAAGTTCCAACAACACTTTCGGTGGAAACGCCTTAAGCACCACCCCTTCATCATTCACTAAGGTTTCAAGGGCGGCCACGTTTCGGGTCGTGTATTCATCGAGCATATCTTGATTAATGGCTCTCGCCGCGACTTTAACTATGGCTTGTAAATCTTGAGGTAAACTCTCGAAGGCGGCTTTATTAATCAAGAATTCCATATTAGAACCCGGCTCATGCCAACCAGGGTAATAGTAGTACTTCGCCACTTTATGTAGACCAAAGGCAAGGTCGTTCAATGGCCCCACCCACTCAGCCGCATCAATCGAGCCAGTTTGTAGCGCACCATAGAGTTCACGCCCCGCCATATTCACAGGAATAGCGCCGACACGCTTTAATACTTCGCCACCCAAGCCCGGCATACGGATCTTCAATCCCTTAAAATCGGCAATCGTATTAATCGGTTTATTGAACCAGCCGCCCATTTGCATGCCCGTATTGCCACCCGCGAGGGGAATGATGCCAAAGGGGCGATACACTTCATCCCACAACGCCATGCCACCGCCGTAGTGTAGCCAGCCGTTCATTTCCTGCGCCGTCATACCAAAGGGAATCGATGAAAAAAACTGCGCAGCGGGCGCCTTACCTTTCCAGTAATAAGAAGCGGCATGGGCCATTTGAATTTTTCCCTGACTCACGCCATCAAAGATGGCAAACGCTGGCATCAATTCCCCCGCGCCATAAACCTGAATTTTTAACCGACCGTTAGACATGTCATCGACTAAATGCGCAAAACGCTCAGGTGCCATACCTAAACCGGGGAAGTTTTTGGGCCAAGAGGTTGCAAGGCGCCATTCAATTGCGGGGATAGCTTGGGGATCATCCGTTGCGGCATGGGAAACGGCTACGCTTTGCGCGTCACTGGCTGCGGGATTACAACCGCTCAGCCCCATCAGCAGCATTAAGACGAGTACACTCCCAAACTTACGCATTTTTAATACTCTCCCTGACATCAAACGAGCCCATGGTTCTAACAGACGTGAACATGCTCTCAGGACAGAGCTCCGCAATCGCATCACCCAAACCCTTAAAATAGAACATATTGTTAACACAGAAACGCCTATAGGGAAACCAGAAACTCGGGCAAGGAAACCAGAAAATGACCTTAGTTTGACTTAAAACAAAAAGCCACTCGATGAGGAGTGGCCTTGGGTTCTAAACTAATTAACTTTGTAGAGCTGATTAATTAGTCTATTGATTAACTGCAATAATTTTTGATTAACCGCGACAATTTGGCGTATTAGGCACTTGCGCATTCGCATCCCACTCACTTTGAGTGAAAGTGTGGATCGACAAGGCATGCACGCCATTAGCTAGCTCATGGGCTAAGTGAGTGTTAACCAATCGATGACGGGCCAAGAGGCGTAAACCATCAAACTGATCGCTCACGAGCACAACTTTGAAATGGGTTTCTGAATTCGGGGGCACATGGTGACGATTACTTTCGTTAATCACTTCTAAGTGCGTCGGCGAGAAGCCTTCGGTTAACTTCTGCGTGATAGTGTTAGCCACTGTGCCCTGGGCATGAGTATTGGACATATTCGAGTCTCAGAATGGGGAAATCCAGTGGCCGCAGAGTACTGCTTCAGGTGGAAAAGATCAAATTCACTTATTCAGTTTGCTGATCTACGACCACATTATATCTCACCTTATTTGGCAGGCAGTCCGCAGCCACAAACAGTTAACAGTAGGCATTTAACAACGGGCATTTAGCCATGGAAATTAACGATGAGTTGTCTAAAGGTGTAGTTCCAGCGGGGCTCTTTTATTTTCAAGCGTTTAGGTAAGCTGTGTAACCAGTCGTTTTGCATGGGCCAATGCATGATCAGCAGATCGCCGCTGTGCAAACTGATGTTGTACTTGGTTTGGCTGTGTTTATGCTTAAGCACAAAATCCCGCGTGGCGCCTAAGGTAATAGACGCAATATGGCTACCATGGGCAATTTCTGGTTCATCATCGCTGTGGGCTCCCATGCAATCTTTACCATCTGCGTAGCGATTGACTAATACCCCATTGCTGGTCAATCCATAATCCCGCGTTAACTTTTCCCTCAACTTATGGGCATATTTAGGCCAAGGTAAGGCGCGGATAAACAGTCCTGAATATAAATAGTCGCAGCCCGAGTCGCCAAACCACACTTGCTGGCGAGGAATAGCGTGAAACTGACCAAAGACTTGGATTTCAGGGCGACTTAAGGGATAGGTCAGCGCTTCTTTCATCAACGCAAGTTGCTGCTCAGCATTAAGATAACCCCGCACTAAGGTGATGGGCGGTATGGGTTGTCCAGTCTTGTTCAAACCGTGATCGGTAAGGTTCAAACTTAGCTGTAAATCAAGACCCGCTTCATCATCAAGCTCAGAAAACAAATCGTAACCTTGGTTGTCACGCCGCTCATTATCTTTAGCCATCAACCTACTTGTCCCCCGCAACTATCGATCCGTTTGCTTGCCGCTGCGTCCATAGCAGGGCTAACATTAGCTCTTGATGCTGAGCCGTCGCACTGCGCCATGAAATCTGCGATAATCTGCGCCTTAATTTATTGGCGCAGTGTGGCACATGACAACACAATTTTCAGTAGCGGGTGTTGAACTCGAACTTTTACGGTATCCAGCTCAGCAAGAATCTAATCTTCAAGCTTGGGATGCCGCCGATGAACACTTACTCAAAAGCCTTATTGAGTCAGAGCAAGCCGCCGTGCCAACCGCCATTATCAACGACAGTTTCGGCGCCTTAAGCTGTGGTGTATCGAAACTGAATCCAAGTTGGTCACTGTGTGTTGAAACCGATGCCAGAACCAGCTTTTTAGGCACAGAGCAAAACCATGGCCGCAATCAGTTGCCGCTGGATAACCTGCAATGGTTTACCAGCCGCGATACCTTGCCAGAAAACTTAGCCTTAGTATTGATGAAGTTGCCTAAGAACTTAAGCTACTTTGCCCACCAGCTAACACGCTTATCGCAAGTGTTACCCGCTGGCACTCGTGTATTAGTGGCAGCCAAAGCCAAATCGATAAATGGCGCCTTGCTCGATGTCTTTGCTAAGCATTTAGGCCCTGCAAGCGCCAGTTTAGCGTGGAAAAACACCCGAGTAATTACCTGTGTCAGCGATGGTAAACCCAGACCATTAGCCAAAGAAGTGACTTGGACCGTACCTGAGTATCAACTTGAGATCAGCAACTTAAGTAATGTGTTTGCCGCCAACAAACTCGATATTGGCGCACGTATCATGCTCGAAAATCTGCCGAAAGGGGATTTCAAGTCGATTGTCGATCTCGGTTGTGGCAATGGCGTGCTGGGATTGCGAACCGCTCAGTTATTCCCTGAAGCTGATATCCACTTTATCGACGATTCTGAAATGGCGGTCGCATCAGCCAAGGCAAACTGGGCGCGTAATCAATTGCCTGCAGATAAAGGCCACTTCTATTGGGACGACTGCATGACGCATCTGCCAGAAGAAGTGCAACCGGATCTGGTGCTATGTAATCCGCCCTTCCATCAAGGCGAAGCCATTACCGATCATATCGCCTGGCAGATGTTTTTAGATGCTCGCCGCCGCTTAAAAGACGGAGGGATTTTACATATCGTCGGCAACCGCCATCTGGCTTACCATGTGAAATTGCAGCGCTTATTTAAAAACTGCACCACAGTCGCCTCCAACGGTAAATTTGTGATCCTGCAGGCGCAAAAGAAATAACCCTGCCGCAATTAGCACTTTAATCAGAGCCAGCAATGTCTGGCTCTTTGTTGAACTAAACCCGCTAAAATATTGTTCTACACCACTATCAGCATTTTCCACATTCGCTATGGCTAGCCGAAATCCCCTGTCGCAAGTACAATCCAATTGCAAAGGTGCTTAAGTCCTTAAATTCTTAAGCGCTGAATGTTTTTAAGCTATTAGGCACTTAACTAGGATTGAGATATGCCGTTAAAGGATGACGTCGCCCAACTAAAAGCTGAGCTGGCACAATTACAGTCGCTGCATTTATCGCAGCAATCTTCGCTCAGCCGTCAATTGGCAGAATTTTCAACTAAGCTCGATACCTTAAGTCAGCAAATTGCGACTGAAGACGCCTCTGATACCAGTCTTAGTATGGCGGCAGATAGTATGACAGCGGGTGCTGCATCGATTGCGGCAGTGATCCCCGCCGCAGGTAACACGCCCGCATTAGCCTATGCGATACACACACCAATCCTTGAGTCCGCTCCCGTAGCGCCAGTTCCTGCAGAACCAAACCCATGGCAGCAAAACGCTGAGCAAGGAGATCCTTGGCAAAGAAACACAAAAAATACCTCAGCAGAACAAGTCGCTAAAACCGAATACCAGGCGCAGGGCCAACAACTGAGTGATGAAGTTAAATTACAGGCAAGCGTACAAGTGGCGAGTCAATTTGACGATCTGTTATCCCAAGGATTAGCGGCCATCATGGCGCCCTTTGGCGCAATTACCGAACAAATCAAATCTTTCTACCATCATTATCAAGCCAAGGGATTAGGCCCGGTCTTTTTGATGACAGTCGCGGGGATCATCACCCTGACCTTAGGCTTTGGTTACTTACTGCAATATTCCATCAACCATTGGTTCTCTGAACTGGGCAAAGCCCTACTCGGGTTTGCCAGTGCGAACGCTATCATAGCCGGCGGGATTTTTATTCGCCAAAAACGCGCGGGCATGGCGGACTTTGGCTCAGGGATAGTCGGATTAGGCCTTATCCTAAACTTTCTCTGCGCTTACTTTATTGGGCCATATTTTGAAATCATCCCCAATAGCGCGAGTTTTATCTTACTGTTAATAATCACTCTGGCAGGTTATGGCCTGTCGATGCGCTTAGATGCCAAAGTCATTGCCGTCATCGCCTTAGTCGGCGGCTCGACCGCGCCTATGATGCTGTTATCCCAAAGCTACGCGCCGCTGCTGTATCTGCCTTATTTACTGCTTATTGGTGCCGGCGCCCTTGCCCAGAGTCGTAAGTTAAAGTGGCCGCTATTAGTGGAAATCACCGCCCTGCTGCACATTGGCTGCATCGAAGCCTTTAGTTATTTTGTGCCATTGCCACTCACCGACTTTGGCGGCGGCAGTCTGCTGGCGCTTATCAGTATTAATGCGACCTTTTATCTCTACGGCATCACCGGCTTAATATTTACCCAGCAGTTTACCCATCAAGATAAACAACCAAGCAATACGCTGAGCCATCGCATACTCGCCTTGCCAATAGCATTGCTCGCCTTTGTGTTATTCGAATTAACGCAATTTACTGAGTTCGCAGGGGAAATCTTTGCGGTCAACGCTCTAATTTGTGCTGCCCTCTATTGGCAGCTAAAAAGCCGCTTAGAAAAAGCCCGCAGCGGCTTATTGTTAGTCTTTGCAGGAAGTTTTGCCGGATTTGCAGCACTGTATTTACTTAGCCATGATTTCCTCGGCTTAGTCTTACTGCTCGAAGCCTTATTACTGTTATGGATTGGCACCAAAGAAGAGCTGGTTTCAGTGCGCACCGAAGCTTATGTATTACTGCTAATGGGATTAGGGTTAAATGCGTTTAGCGTGCTTGATAGCATGGCACTGTTAGAATCCAGCATATTAGATGCCTTGGCAATTTCAGCTTTGTCGGCCTTTGGCGTTTCGCTGATCGCACTAGCCTTAAGTTGCGCCGCCTTAGTCTTTGCCATTCGACTATTAACATTCACAAATGCGCCGCTTTCTGCGTTAGAACATCAGCTTTGCAGAATATTAAAAGAACTATTAAGCGGTTTTTATGTGGCGACAATTATCCTCGCGGCTTACCTTTTGAGCAGCGATTACTATCTCGCTATCTTGCCGCTAGTCAGCCTATTACTACTGTACTTAAGCGCAAAGGACAAACTCGTTGTCAGCGAATTTGCCGCTTGGCTCTTGCTATTGCCACTGCTGTTTAAGGTTGTTGAAGGCATAACGCTCGCGGACAGTTTTAGCTTTAGCGCCCAGCCGCTCATGGCAAAACTGGCACGAATTGAGTTATTTACCGCCTTACTCTTGGCCCATTATTGGTATCGCCGCCACTATAAAGATGCACTATTTGCCAAAGCCGCTTATAGCATGCAAATCTGCTGTTACTTGCTGCTGCCGCTTATTCTGCTGCCTAAAGTTATCCGCAACTATTGGGAATATACCGCTATTGCCCTCTGGCTGAGCACCTTTATGAGCCTAGGTTTAGCCTACTTTGTTAAACATAAGAGTTTGAACATAGAGGCCAAAATCCTCACTTGGCTAGCGGTTCTGATGACCGCCTCGCTATGTCTTATTCACGTTTGGCAAGGACTCGCGGCGCTGGTTATTGGTGCCCTCTTTATGGGCTTCACCCTGCTTCGTTATCGCCAATTACCCGAGACATGGCGCCCCTTACTGCAACTTCAATGGCAACTAAGCCCTTATTACTTTGCACTGGTATTGGCCGTGATCGTTTATGGTTTTAATCATTCAGAGCTAGTAGGAATAGCGATGACAGCGTTAGCCTTAAGTGGTTATTTTGCCTTGCTGCTCCAAAGAGGTGTAAGCCATAGAAGTGCAAGCCAAAGGCCTGTAAGCCAAGCCTCACATAGCATGAAGTTAACCCTAGTTGCCGAAATCCAAGCCGCAATAAAGGAAAGCTACCATCTCGCCTATGGCCTCACTTTAGGCTTAGCCCTGTTGCCCATCATGTTGCATTTTGAGATCATGCTTGGGCTTAATCGTGATAATGCCTCGTTTGTGTTAATCGAGTTTTTATCACTGGCACTACTAGCAAGGCTTATCTTGCAGCACGGCGCAGCAATACGTTTGCATAGACGTATCTTGCCATTACAAGGACTTAAGTGGGGTTGGCATCTGTTACTCGCCTTGAGTTACTTCATGTGGAGTTATAGTTTTGATAGCATGATTGCCGCCCCACTCAGCGCGATTTTATTGGTTATCCATGGCAGTGTGTTGATGTTTATCAGCTTAAAACCACAAAATGCCGATATGATCCGCCTCGCCGCAGGGCTATTTATCCTATCGACGCTCAAGGTGCTATTACTGGATATGGCGTCCTTCGAGCTAGTGCAAAAGGTCATTGCCTTTATGCTGATCGGGGTTATTTTGCTTACCGTTTCTTACTTCTACCAGAAGGCAAGAAATCGATTGCAGCAAGATTAACATCGTTTTAAAAGCACTAAAAAAAGCCGCCATCGAATTGAATCGATGGCGGCTTTTTACTGTTAACGATTTAATAAATCGATGAGATATCAGCTATTCGATATGGGCTATTCAATAAGAACTATTTGCTCACCAGTGCCTTATCGAGCGCCTGCGCCACATCATTAATGATGTCGTCGATATGCTCAATCCCAACCGAGATACGGATAAGATCTTCTGACACGCCCGCCCTTGCCAGTTCATCAGCATCGAGCTGTCTGTGTGTGGTACTCGCAGGGTGACAGGCCAAGGATTTCGCATCGCCGATGTTCACTAAACGCAGGATCATCTGCAGCGCATCGATAAAACGTCCACCGGCAATTTTACCCTCTTCAGGCGTGGCCGCTTTAATCCCAAAGCTAATGATCCCAGAGGCTTTTCCGCCAGTGATCTTGTGGCAATTATCTTGATAAGGGCTGCTCGGCAATGCGCCGTAGTTCACCCAACTGACCGCCGGATGCAACACCAAATATTCGGCTAATGCTAGCGCGTTCGAGCAATGGCGCTCCATTCTAAGGCTTAAGGTTTCAAGGCCTTGCAACAGTAAAAATGCGCTGTGCGGTGAAAGCGCGGCGCCGGTATTGCGCAGCGGTACCACACGGCAGCGACCAATAAATGCTGCGGGGCCAAAGGCTTCGGTATAAACCACGCCATGGTAAGAAGGATCGGCTTGGTTAAGTAAGGCAAATCTTTCTTTATTTGCGACCCAATCGAACTTGCCAGAATCGATAATCACCCCGCCAATGGTCGTGCCATGGCCACCAATATATTTGGTTAAAGAGTGGATTACGATATCGGCGCCATGCTCAAAGGGGCGACATAACACTGGGGTTGCAACCGTATTATCGACAATTAAAGGCACGCCATGCTTATGGGCAATCTCAGCTAAACGCTGTAAATCGACAATATTGCCCGCTGGATTACCAATCGATTCGCAGAACAAGGCCTTAGTTTTGTCGTCGATCAGCTCATCGAGTCCTTCAAAATCATCGAAGGCCGCCATACGCACTTCAACGCCTTGGCGCGGCAGCGTATGGGCAAACAGATTATAAGTGCCGCCATAGAGCTGACTGGTGCTGACAATATTATCGCCAACTTGAGTCAGTGCTTGAATCGCATAGGTAATCGCCGCCATACCCGATGCCACGGCCAGCGCACCTATGCCGCCTTCTATAGCTGCGAGACGCTGCTCTAGCACGTTAGTAGTCGGATTCATTATCCGCGTATAAATGTTACCCGCGACTTTTAAGTCAAATAAATCAGCACCATGCTGGGTATCATCGAAGGTATAAGAGGTGGTTTGATAGATAGGTACCGCGGCCGCTTTTGTGGTCGCTTCTGACTCATAACCGTAGTGTAATGCCAGTGACTCTAATTTCATTTTCCCTTCCTTATCCGTAGCAGCCCAGTATTCAATCGACATTGAGAATTGCACAAGATTTGTGCATGCTCAACAAGCTAACAGATAGACATCTAGAAGTCTAAAATTTTTTAGACACATCTTTAACTTCGGCGCGAATAGTTACGGATAAGTTCGGCCAGCACCACGACCGCAGAGACTATCTCTGGCGAGCACTCGTATGAGGCATTCAAACGCATAAAATGGCGGAATTCGACCTGATTACTAAAGAGATTTCCGGGTGCAATACTGATCCCACGCTCAATCGCCTGATAATAAATTTGTGTAGCGTCCATGTGTAATGGCAGCGCTAACCAGAGAAAATAGCCGCCCTGCGCGAAGTTGACCCCCACAGATTCGGGCAGATGCGCGCACAATAATTGATACATGGCCAATTTACGGCTGGCTAACTTTTTACGTAACTGTTTCAAATGCCGTTCATATTGCGCCGACTGAATAAAATCGGCGATGGCGAGCTGCATCGGCGCACTGGTCGATAACGTCGACATGACTTGTAAGCGTTGTAACTGCGGTGCATGGTATCCCGCCGCCACCCAGCCGACACGATAACCAGCAATCAAAGACTTAGAAAATGAGCCGCAGTGCAACACCCGTCCTTCGGTATCGAAGGCTTTTACTGGCCTTGGCGCGCTGGAATCGACATAGAGTTCTTGATAAACATCATCCTCAATTAAACTGACTTTATGCTCGTTTAGTAACTGATAAAGCGCCTGTTTTTTAGTATCAGACAAGCTACAACCTAAGGGGTTTTGATGTTGACTCATCAACCAGCAGGCTTTCACTGGGTAGGTTTTTAACACTTCCGCTAGCGCCTCAAGATCAATGCCCTGTTGTGGATCCGTCGCGACCGCAATGGCCTTAAGCTTAAGCCGCTCAATCGCCTGCATCGCGCCATAAAAGGTCGGGGATTCAATGACTACCCAATCCCCCGCTTGAGTTAGGGTCGCTAAACTCAAGTTCAGCGCCTCCATGGCGCCCGAAGTAATTAAGATTTCATCGGGTGAAATGCTCATGCCCAATTTGGCATAACGTTGGGAAATCGCCTTACGCAGCCCCGCATTCCCCGGCGGTAAATTATCGGCGGCAAAAGACGGTGACATGTGCCGAGTGACTTTGACTAATGAGCGCGCCAACGCTTGCTGCGGGAATAAACTGGGATCGGGAAAACCTGAGCCAAAGGGCACTATGCCCGCCTGTTTTGACGCCTGTAAAACAGAGAAGACGAACTCGTTAATATCCACTTTATCAGAGAGATAAATCTGCCGCTGGCGATCTGGATAACGAAAGGTTTCTGGCTGCGGCGCCACTAAGTAGCCAGATTTTGCCTGCGCCGTAATCACGCCTTGGCTTTCCAATAGCTGATAGGCATTAAGCACTGTCATCAAACTCAAACCCGAATCGGCCACAGTTTGGCGCAGCGACGGCAACTTGTCCCCCGCCTGCCAGACGCCTTGGGCTATTCGTGTCTTTAATTCCTGCGCTAACTGTTCGTATTTCGCCATCTGTTATAGCCAAATCAATATATTCTGTGCCTGTTATAGCTAGCTTATCCCATGCTCTAATGGCACACAAGCTTTCACCGCTGGGCCAATATTAGGCTCAGTGGACACTGCATTAATGAATGCCTTTGTAACGAGACTCTTATCTCTCGAGGAAATTATGTTTGATTTTGATGCCACTGTACTTGCTAGGATCCAATTCGCTTTTACTATCTCTTTTCACATTATTTTCCCCGCCATCACTATCGGCCTCGCCACTTATTTAGCGGTATTAGAAGGCTTATGGTTGAAAACTGCGAATCAGGTGTACCAACAACTCTATCAATTTTGGTCGAAGATTTTTGCTATTAACTTCGGCATGGGCGTGGTCTCTGGCATTGTTATGGCCTACCAATTTGGTACCCATTGGAGCGCGTTTTCCGCCTTCGCGGGCAGCGTGACTGGGCCGCTACTGACCTATGAAGTGCTTACCGCCTTCTTCCTCGAAGCGGGGTTTCTGGGGGTCATGCTATTTGGTCAGCAGAAGGTCGGCAAAAACCTGCATTTCTTCGCCACTTGCATGGTCGCCACGGGTACGATTATCTCGACCTTCTGGATCTTAGCTTCAAACAGCTGGATGCAGACGCCCCAAGGTTTTGAAATTGTGAACAATCGCGTTATTCCTGTGGATTGGTTTCAGATAGTGTTTAACCCTTCATTTCCCTATCGTTTAGCCCATATGACAGTGGCGGCCTTTATTTCGTCGGCTTTCTTTGTGGGCGCATCGGCGGCTTGGCATTTACTCAAAGGTAACGATACACCCGCGATCCGCAAGATGTTGTCTATGGCGATGTGGATGGCGTTAATCGTCGCGCCATTACAGGCTGTGATTGGTGATTTTCATGGTTTAAATACCCTTGAATATCAACCTGTAAAAGTAGCGGCGATGGAAGGCCATTGGCGTAATGAGGGCGATAAACCCACACCGCTGATCTTGTTTGCCATTCCTGACATGGACGCAGAGAAAAACCACTTCAGCCTCGAAATCCCAGGGCTGGCGAGCCTGATTTTAAAGCACGATTTAAACAAACAAGTGCCAGCCTTGACTGAGTATCCCGCCGAGGACAGACCCAATGTGTTGTTAGTGTTTTGGAGTTTTAGAGTCATGGTCGGCTTAGGCCTATTGATGATTTTTGCCGGACTGTGGAGCGCTTATCTCAGACGCAAAGACAAACTCTACAGCAATAAACACTTTCTGCGTTTTGTCTTGCTGCTCGGCCCCGCAGGACTGCTCGCGACACTAGCGGGCTGGTTTACGACCGAACTTGGCCGCCAACCTTGGGTGATCCAAGGATTGATGCGCACTCAGGATGCCGTATCTTCCCACAGCGTTACCCACCTGAGTATAAGCCTAGGGATTTTCATCGTCAGTTACTGCGGCATCTTCGGCGTGGGTTATAGCTATATGATGCGACTCATCCGCAAAGGGCCAGATATCGCGACAACAAGCCATTAATTTTAAAGTAAATAAATCTAGTTTTACTTATTCAATCTTAAACATATTTAAGGGCTCACCATGGAATTCGATTTACCCTTGATTTGGTTCGGGATCATCATTTTTGCCACCTTAATGTATATCGTGATGGATGGCTTTGATCTCGGCATAGGCATACTGTTTCCCTTTATTCACAACGAGGACGACAGGGACATTATGGTTAATACCGTCGCCCCCGTTTGGGATGGTAACGAAACCTGGTTAGTGCTCGGCGGCGCCAGCCTGCTCGGTGCCTTTCCCCTCGCCTATGCCATAGTGCTCGAAGCGCTGACTATACCGCTGCTCATCATGCTGCTGGCACTGATTTTTCGTGGAGTGGCATTTGAGTTTAGATTTAAGTCAGGCGCAGAAGCTAAACCCTTTTGGGATAAAGCGTTTATGTTCGGATCTATCACGGCCACGTTTTCACAGGGCGTAGTGCTGGGGGCGTTTATCTCGGGCATTTCGGTCAGCGAGCAGCAATTTAGCGGCGGAAGTTTCGATTGGTTAACGCCCTTCTCACTCTTCTGTGGATTTGGCCTTATGCTGGCCTATGCTTTGCTCGGCGCGACTTGGCTGGTGAAAAAATGCCAAGGCGAGCTTAAGACAATCATGCAACAACTCGGCAGAGCACTGACCTTATGCCTGCTCATGACCATTGGCTTAGTCAGTTTATGGACGCCTTTTGTGCAGCCCAATATTGCCCTGCGCTGGTTTAGTTTGCCGAATTTATTCTATTTCGCCCCAGTGCCAATACTGGTATTAGCCTGTGGCTGGGCCTTGATGAAATCCTTGCGCCGCAATGATAACTATCAGCCATTTCTGCTCACCTTATGCCTAGTTTTTTTAGGTTTTAGTGGACTAGGGATCAGTATCTGGCCGCACATTATTCCCCCCAACATCAGTCTTTGGCAGGCGGCAGCGCCCGATAGCAGCTTAAGCTTTATGCTCGTCGGCGCGCTGATGATCATCCCACTGATTTTGGTTTACACCTTTTGGAGCTACTACGTATTCCGCGGCAAAGTGACTAAAGATGCAGGCTATCACTAGCGATTGCTCAGGTAAGACATTGCCCAAAATGCTGCCGAAGCGACTCGGCCTAGGCAGCGGACTCTATTTAAACGGCGAGTTCACTTTAGACAGTGAATTCCATTAAGGCTTCAATTCAGACACTGGTTCAATTCAGACACTGGTTCAATTCAGACACTGGTTGAATTGAGACACTGACTAACACCTTGGAGATAAACATGACGACCCCAACTAAATCCCTCACCTATCGACTTGGCTGGTTAGTGCTCATTTGGTGTACGAGCGTCAGCTGCCTGTTCCTCGTCTCCATGTGCATTAAAATACTGTTGAAAGGCGCGGGATTAACCACCTAAGTGGATACTCAGTACTTTACAACTTTAAACGCGCATATTAAGGCTTAATTCAGTTAGCTTGCATAGCATAGCGTTAAAATATACTGAAGCATCACAATCACCGTGCGAAGGTATTATTCGAGCGTACATTTGAGTGAGTGCATTATTTGAGCCAGCTATTTTAGTGAGCTATTTGAGTTAATTAGTGTGCTATTTACTTAATGCGTATTTTATCGCTAAGCTCACAGTGCTCGATTTATTTTACGCGTGCTAGGATTAAATTGACTAAGGTTAGCGTTAACATCAAAATAGTTAATTTAGTGTTAAGTAAAATATTTACTGTAGATAAGTATACTCAGCAATATAAACCTGGTTAGGCTTGCATTATTTTCTCACTTGGCCTATGGTATCAAGCAAGTAAACATGGCTTATTTAGTTAACACTTTAAGTTTAAGTTATTCGCCATATTGAACGATTAAAAAAGCAATCCATCACACACACTTTTTGACTGGAGATGTAAAACTATGTTTATCACTGCATTTTCATCACTATCTTCTCATGTATTAGCTAGCACTCTTAGCTCAACGTGCTGTTTGGCTAAATCATTCCGCTTCTCTCTCAAATTCCCAGTCTAAGCCGAGCGTCACTCGCGCTCGGCAGAACTTTAATACTCTTGTTAAATAAGCACTGAATACAGTGATTCCTCTTTTTAAATTCTTTGCTTGTACTTTTACTTGGTTATTTCAGAGGCGGGAATGGCATATTCATTTTTTAGCGGTCTATTTCAGAATTTTATTCTAAAAACCGAAACCTATTATTTACAGAACAGTTTTAATGCCTCGCTGCGCCCAACCGCTTTGGCTGGGGTGATTAGCAAGCTTGAGCAGCTCAAGCATGATACGGCGAGTGATAAAGTGACTGTAGGGCGGGAGATCCGCTTAGTTAATCTGCAGGATCAGCAAGAGTATCAAATTGAGCTCGTGTATCCACCAAAGCACAAACCCAGTGCAGGACGCTTCTCTGTTATATCCGACTTAGGCGTCAGCTTACTTGGGCGGTCAAAGGGCGAGCTGGCTGAAGTGAGTATTTTAGGCAAGCCGGTGCTATTTATGATTAAAGATATCAGCCTAGCGAAAAAGCCTAAAAAAGCTAAGTAGCCAGCTGATTCAAGCAGCGTTATTTCTAATGGCTTTTAGTGGTTTATGTTGACTGAATCTACTCAAGTGTTGAGCCATTTTAGATGACGTAATTAAAGATATAGTGTGTTCTACTCCGTGACAACATACTTCAACTCGCTATTAGCGGCGGCTTCTAGCGGTATTTTCAACAGAACACAATAAGAAGGAATGTTATTTTGAAGTCATTAACTGGCCGCGTTATTTATTAAAGACAGCTATTAAATGAATTTGACACTGTAATTAACGCCTTTTGCCACTATTTACACTAAGTCATGGCAGCGCTTTAAGGTAAAACAGCAAAAGGGTTAAGAGGTTTAGATTCGGCGCCTCAATCGTTAAATTCATTTTTATGTGTCCTTTATAAATAAACCGACTCAATTTAAGCCTGAAATAAAAATTGAGCCCAACTATCGAAACCGAATTGCGGCGCGGATTCGGATAGTGACCTTCACTTTGGAGTCTATATCTATGAGTAAAGAAAAAAACAAAAAACCGCCAATGAAAACCTTAAAAGAGAAGCGTCAGGATAAACGGAACCGCCAAAAAGCATCCGACTAATTTATCCAACAATGTAAAAACCCCTTAAATCCTCTCTTTAAATAGGCCGAGAATAGAGTGCTAAATGCTTTAGCACTCTATTTTATTTCACGGTTTTATCAGCTTATCGCTTCAACTCACCCGCTAACGTTCGACTTAACACCCGGTCATTTTTCAACACACTAAGCTTATATGCCATCACACTAAACCTATGCGCCATCACAATCGACGGCGATATTGCTCTGGCGAACACTGGGCATACTTTTTAAACATCACAATATAAGGTGAGGTTTGGTTGTAGCCGAGCGTTAATGCTACCTCTTTGATCGCTAATCCCTGACGCAGCAATTGTAATGAATAGATAAACTTATGCCTTTGCCTTAACTCGGTAAAACTCATCCCCAGCGCTTCTTGGCAACGACGGGCTAAGGTACGCTCTGTGGTATGTAATTCACTTGCCCAAGATTTAAAGGTCTTAGGACTTGCAGGATCCGCTTCGAGTGCCAGCAACAACGGCTGTAACAGTTTATCTGAGACTGTGGGCAAAAATTGCGGCAGGGCTTTGCCGATAGTGAGCTGATCGAGCAAAACCTCAACGAGGCGCTTATCCGCCGCCGAGTTTGCCACTCTAACTTGCCGCTCCCGTAGATCGTTAACGATAGATTGGGCAATAGGTGTCACAGCTAACAAACAGGTCTCTAGGGGAAACGCCGCAACCCGCTCGGCAACGATATTCATCGAACAATAATGGATACTACGCCGAGTGAAACTTTCATGCTCTATCCCCGCAGGAACCCAAATTGCATATTGCGACGGAGATAAAAACCGTTGCCCTGCAGCATGTAACTCCATGATGCCACCGCTGATTAACTGCAGTTGTCCCCAAACATGTTGATGTTTTGGCGTTACCGTATTTGGCAAGAAAGCTTCATAGTTAAAGAAAATATCCGCAACTGGCTCTTGCTCTGCCGTAAGGGGATGATAAACCGTACGCATTTTGTCTGTCCTTAAAGCCTTCTAGCTCAATACACTCTCTGATTCAATAGCACTCAACTGGTTAATAGCACTCAAGCAATTTTGCTACCCCATAGCACTCTGTCCGCCGGGGAACTGACCTTGTCTGATAAGCGATATCTATATCATAACCGACCATGGATAATTGCCTGCAATGATTATCTGGATGTATAAGTAATACGTAGTAAGCAGAGTCTCTCATTCTGAGTTACTCAGTTTTAGCCATGTAGACTCAGTCGCTTATGCCTATTCACTCATGTCCAGCCACGTAAACCATTATCGAAAGGCAAAATCATGTTGTATTTGTTTCCCCTATTAGCCGTTTTCATTTGGGCGGGTAACTCGATAGTTAATAAACTCTCATTTGGGATTATCGATCCTGAAGCCATAGCGTTTTACCGTTGGTTTTTTGCAATGTTGCTATTAACGCCCTTTGTCGCGGGTCGCGTGTGGCAAAAGCGCCGAGTGATCTTGCCACTGTTACCTAAGTTCGCGACTTTGGCCATGCTAGGTATGGTGCTCAACCAGAGTCTGGCCTATTTTGCCGCGGCCACCACCACGGCGACGAATATGGCATTGATCACCTCACTCGTGCCTATGATCAGCCTATTTTTAGCCGTTCCCTTACTCAAACAGAAGCTGTCGCCGTTAGCCTTTGGTGGCACACTGATCTCGCTCGTTGGCTTAATTTTTATGTTAAGCCACGGCGATATGATGAATCTTGCCATCGGCGTCACCCAAGGTGACTTGTTATTGCTGTTCAGCGCCTTTGTGTATGCACTCTATGGTGTATTACTAAAACGCTGGCAATTACCACTGCCCACTTGGGAATCGGTTTATATTCAAGGACTCATAGCCGTATTTATGCTGACACCACTGCTGTTCAGTAGCCCGAGTATGGCGATCAGCACGCAATCGGCACCACTAATACTGTATGCGGCAATTGCGGCCTCGCTGCTCGCGCCGTGGGCTTGGATCAATGGCATAAGCAAACTCGGCGCCGATCGCACCAGCGTATTCTTTAATTTAATGCCTATTATTGCGGCGATACTGGCGGCCATCATCCTAAATGAAACCTTGGCCATTTATCATTACATTGGCGGCTCTATGGTCATTATTGGCGTCATGCTAGTGCAGATAAAACCTAAGCCAAAAGCCATCCCCACCTTAGCTTGCCCCGAATAATTTAAGCTAAACACCTAAGCCCTGGCTGCACAGTCGGGGCGATTCATCTTCTTTCTATGGGCACAAAACTTCGCCCAGAATCCCATCGCAATTTACTGCATGTAAAAGCAATTTCATCAATAACGGCTAAGCTATTTATTAGGTTATTAATGGAGATATCCCTATGTTTAATAGTATTCGCGTTAAGTTTTCACTGATGTTTGCCATTATGGCGACAGCGCTCATTGTTATGGCCGTCACCGACGCCATGCAAAGCCGTGCGACGGTAAAACAGATGCAAGAGTTCAGTCAGTTATTTAATCCTGCGATTTCGGCGATTCTCAATGCCGACCGCGATCTTTACCAAGCGCAGCTCAGTGAAGAAGTGTTATTAAGGGAAGAATTATCAGCCGAGAATCGCCAGAGTGAGATTGATAACTGGCAAGAAAACGTCGACCAAGCCCGTGACCGAATGGGCGAGTTTAAAAAAATCCTTAAAGACCATCTGCTGGTACTGCAATCCACCAATGGCTTTGAAGCGCAATTTTCCCTTTGGTATCAAGCCTCATCTGAAGTCATTAATGCCGTCAAAAGTAATGACTTTGAACGCGCGAAACAACTCCACGAAACCAAATCCAAACAAGAATTTAAAGCCTTAAGAAGCATCTATAATGCCGCAGGGGAAGCGGCCGATAACCGCGTCAAAGAGCTGGACTTGCAAGCGACAGAACAGGCAACCACCCAAACCCAAATTTCCCTCACCATAGCCAGCTTAGTGGCCATAGTCGCTCTGTTGATTGCCTACTTCGGCCCTAAAATCATCGTTAATGCTATTAAAGATATCACTAGCAGGATCAATGACATTGTTGATGGTGACGGTAACTTAACTCAACGGATCCCGATCAAACGTCAGGATGAAATCGGTGAGCTTGCCGAGGCCTTTAACTTGTTTGTAGAACAACTGCAGCAAATGGTGATCTCAATTATTGGCCAAACCAAGGATGTGAGCCAAACCGTTGAAAGCCTTGCGACTAAGTCGGCAACCACTATCAACATCAGTCATGAACAAGAGCAGTTTGTCGATACCATAGTCACAGCAGTCAATGAAATGAGTGCGGCCGTAAGAGAAGTCGCCAGCAATGCCCTGCACACTGCGACCGAAATCACTAAGGTGAACGACCAAACGGTGGAAGGTAAAAATATCCTCGCCCAGTCCGTTAATCATATTCAGCAACTGTCTGAATCGGTTAAGAATGCCGTGACTGTTATTGAAAAACTCTCAGTCAATTCAGCCAATATTGCCTCAGTGCTCGATGTGATCCGCTCTATTGCCGAGCAAACTAACCTACTCGCCCTTAACGCGGCCATTGAAGCGGCGCGCGCTGGCGAGCAAGGCCGCGGCTTTGCCGTGGTCGCCGACGAAGTGCGTACACTGGCGAGTCGCACCGAAACCTCGACCCAAGATATTCAGCGTATGATTGAAGAGTTACAACGCGGCGTAAATGATGCGGTTAAAAGCATTGAATCGGGCGCCAGCCTGACCACATCAACTGTCACCCTCGCCAGCCAAACCCAAGATGCATTGGATGAAATCCTAAACTCCACCTCTAAGGTCAGCGAGATGTCCACTCAAACGGCAACGGCGACCGAAGAACAGACCCATGTAACCGAAGAAATTAACCGTAACTTGACTGAATTATCCGATAAAACCAGATACTGCAACTTAGTCATTCAAGAGACTCAGCAAATCGTCGTCAACACTAAGGCTATTTGCAGCAATCTACAAAAAGAAGTGGCGCGATTTAAAGTCGCTTAAGATAAATGACTAACGATAAATGGTTAGCGATAAGCTATTGAAACGAAAAGAGTGCCCAATAAAGGCACTCTTTTTAATAGAAACAATTTAATAGGAATCCTGCAAAAGCTGTAAAACAGCCAAAAGATACATCACTCAAAACTGACTAATCGACCACCTAAGTGGGCAATTCTATCAGTGACGGAGTCAGAACTTAGGTAACCTGCGACCTTAGTCAAGGCATCGGCACGCCAAGCAAAAGGCGCACTCACACTGACAATACGCTCAGTTTCAGTATCGACATTCACATCAGTAACATTGCCCGTGGGCAGTAATAACGCAGGATAATCATGGCTTAAAGTTTGTGATACTCGCGAGCTTGCCAGCGCCATATTGCTCACGCAAATCTTTTGGCTCAATCCCTTTGGACCACGGCAGAGTACATTTAAAGAGGCACTGCCAAAGACTTTTAAATCCCCCCCTGCATTGACCCAGCCACCGCCAACGCCCGCGCGGCGCAACTCACTCACCGCCATATCGACCGCATAACCTTTGGCTATACCATCTAAGGTTAAAATGAGTGGTCTAGCTAATCGCACTTGATTGCCTTTTATTTCAATATCCTGCCACTCGCCTTGCAACAGTAAAGGCATACCAAGATAAGCAGGCAAAGCGCCGCGGGACATCATTTCCCCGCCGACAGTACAATTGAATAAATTATTGCTCGCCTTGCCTAGCCACTTAGCTAACTTGAGCACCCGTAAACTGTCTTGGCTTACACGAATCCATGTTCCCGGCTGGCGATTTAACTGATTTAACTCACTGTCCTGCTGATGAAAACTCAGCAACCGCCCAATATGCGCCACACGCGAAAAAGCCGCTGTGATCGCGGCTTCTAAGGTTTTATCCCCAAGTGGGATCACACCGCCTTGATCTGGCAGTGACTCGGCGGCAATTTCCACCAGTGTTCCGAGTAATGGCTTAGCGCGACGTATCATGATAAAACCCACTGTAGTAGGAAGATCTGAGGGATCAGCAATAAACACTTCATCCCGTTAAATTTAAACAAAGCACTAAGAGTAATTAACATAATTTGTGCGGATTCTATTAAAGTCTCTACTTCAATACAAATTGTTGCCATTAATTTTTATAGGGACTTTAGATACTAGAGAACGTTTTACATTTAAAAACAATAGATTGCTTATTAAGGCATTCTTAAAGTTATTTTACGTGCCATTACTATCGCAACGCTAAACAAGCGAACTAAATCAAAACATCCCCGACTGAGCCCTATTGCTTACTGCCACTCATTATTTACGTTATTGATGCTGGCTTACCCATCAACAACTCAAACTCAATGGGGCGATAAATAGCCAGCTTACTCCATCACACCAGTCATTAGCTTAAATTTCACGCTATTCCATTCTGTTGCAATACACTCTAAATCAGATAAAAACCCGCTAACTTAACCTGAATGCAAACTGTTAATGCATTGATTACAAATTAAAATACAGACTAAGCCTCATCTTATACAACCAATTAATAACCTAGCGATCACAACGGAAGTAAAAACATCTAGACGTCTAAATTGACAGGTTAGCAGGGATCAAATATGCTTTGCCTCAAGTTGCTAAGATACGATGCCGAAGCGACACTAAATTTAAGCGAGTTTGACTGCTAAGGATCCAGCGGAAAGAACTCTAAGCGAAAGAGAGATAACATTTGAGCAATCCAACACCAGCAACACAGCACAGCCCGGCATCTTTCATTGCCCTGTTGCCATTATTTGTTTTCCTTGGTCTTTTCATTGGCGCGGGTGTGTATTTCCAAAGCCAAGGTGTCGACTTCGCCTTCTATCAATTACCGAGTGTTATCGCCATTTTACCTGCGATTATTCTGGCGTTGATTCTATCAAAGCAGAAATTGAATCAATCGATTGATACCTTTATTGGCGGTATTGGTCACAGCAACATTATTGCTATGTGTTTGATTTATCTATTAGCAGGCGCCTTCGCGGCGGTCGCTAAAGCCACAGGCGGCGTCGATGCCACCGTTGCTCTGGGTTTATCACTGATCCCATCAAACTTGTTGTTACCCGGTTTCTTCGTGATTGCGGCCTTTATCGCAACAGCCATGGGGACATCAATGGGCACCATAGCTGCTGTCGCCCCCATCGCCCTCGGCGTGGCCGACCAAGCGCAAATCGACTACGCCCTGATGGCAGGTGCGGTCATGTCTGGCGCCCTATTCGGTGACAACTTATCGATTATTTCAGATACCACGATTGCAGCTACCCGTACTCAAGGCTGTGATATGAAAGATAAATTCCGTGAAAACCTGATTTTCGCTATCCCAGCATCACTGCTAACCTTGATTGCCTTTGTATTTGCAGGCCAAGGCCAGGCGGAATTAGCGACGCAGAACATTGATCTCATTAAGGTCATTCCTTATTTGACCATTTTGATCTTAGCTGTAGCGGGTCTGAACGTATTTGTGGTCTTGACCTTAGGTATCTTATTAGCGGGCGCTACGGGTCTGTTTACCATGGATTACGGCGTAATCCAATTTGGTAAAGATATTTATGCTGGCTTTAGCAATATGCAGGAGATTTTCATTTTGTCTATGCTGGTTGGTGGTTTAGCGGCACTTATGCAGCAACAAGGTGGTCTTGCCTTTGTGAGCAAACAGATTGAAAAGCTGATCACGCGTTTTTCAAAGGCACAAGGTGAAGCATCATGCCGCGCCGCAGAACTGGGTATGGCTGGCATAGTCGCAGTGACTAACACTTGTGTGGCCAACAATACGGTTTCTATCGTGGTGACCGGTGATATTGCTAAAGACTTAGCCGAGAAACATGGCGTGAGCCCAAAACGTGCCGCCAGCGTCCTCGATATTTTCGCCTGTATTATCCAAGGTTTGATCCCGTATGGCGCACAAGCCTTGCTGATCGCCTCGACCTTTAGCATCACCCCATTGGCTGCAGTATCACACGCTTGGTACTGTATGATTTTAGCCGTAGTGGCCGTTGCGATTGTGATTTTCCGCAAACGACACTAAACAATGTGTTTGAGTCGTACGAGTAAAATCTAACCTTTATGATCAGGAACGCACTAGGCGTTCCTGATCATTTTAAAGCTCTCTTTTGGCAACAAAGCATAAACTCGCTTGCCTTCATTAAACAATTCAGGCAAGTTACCGCATTCAGTGTGGTCATTTCCTATCAGTATGTTTTAGTCTCCATGAATCCTCTTTATCACCAAGAACCAAGTCAATACGATCTACATCGTCTTATTACATGGTTGATTGTAGGCGCAGCCTTTATTAGTACTTCTGGAGTTTTAATTGCTATTTATGCTGAATATCAAAATATTGGAGTTCAAGTCTTAAAAATACGCGCTGATTTTTTAGGTAACTATATCAACTCACCTCTCGCTTATGTGTTTAATTTAAGCTTATTAGCCGCAGGGCTTTGCATACTTATTTCAATGGCTGGACTCTACTTACTAAAACTAGATACGTTTAGCCAATGGATAGCACTAACAGGTGCCTGGGTAGGAATCTCTGTGATTTTGATGGGAATATTCCCCATTAATTTTTTGAGCATACACAGAATAGTTTCAACGAGTTATCTATTAAGCACCCTCATCTTACACAGCCTTGTAATTATAGCGGGAATAGTGCCTCGGTTTATTTGCCCAAAGCCACTGTTCTATTTAAGTCTGATAAGCTTTTGTAGTGCAGTGAGTTTAACTCTGCAATTAGATTGGACAATATTGGATTTTCCTCCCTGTGTGCCCCAAACACACTTTTGTCCTGTTTCAGCCAATATGTGGCTGCAAACTAACTTGAGTATCATTTGGTGTTTAAGCCTAGCCTTTGCAATGCGGCGCCTATCAAAAATACTGTATCATCGCGCCCAAGAACGCCAAATACTTTAGGGTAATCCATGCGCTTAGCAAAATACCTCGCCCAGTGTGGCATAGGCTCACGCCGTGAAGCCTGCCGTTTAATTGAGGCAGGGCGCATCACACTCAATGGTAGTATCGCCCGCCACACAGATCCCATCCATTTGGACGAATCTTTAAACTGCCTCGATAGTATTGAGCTTGATGGCTCGCCTATCACTCAAGCCGAAACCCTCGCCTACTGGATATTTAACAAAGCCGTGGGCACAGATTGCCGCCTGCTTGAGCAGGATGAAACGAGTCTTGTACACTTGCTTCCCAAAGCGCCAAGACTCTATCCCGTCGGCAGGCTCGATAAGGATTCCCGCGGCCTACTGCTGTTAACTAATGATGGTGAGCTAACCCATAAACTCATGCACCCCAGTTTTGCCCACAGCAAAACCTACCATGTGCACCTCAACCGGCCATTCACTGATGAGTTTGTTGAACAAATGGCCAGTGGAGTGCGTTATAAAGATGTGCAAACCTTGCCCTGCCAAGTCCGCCGCCTCAGTTCGGACAGCTTTGAAATCGTGCTGACTCAGGGACTAAATCGCCAAATTCGGCGTATGGCCATCGCCTTAGGCTATAAGGTAATTGACTTACAGCGCGTCGCATTAATAACCTTAACGCTAGAATCCTTAGCCGAAGGAGCGATGCGGCCACTCACCCCACAGGAAGTTGCAGTGCTTAAAGCAGCAGTGACAATTTAGAGAAAGACAAGTGGCGAATACACTCAAGCAGCTAACCTCCATATAAGACCAATGCCTGCGCGAACAATATCTTCCAATGAACTCCAATGAACTCCAATGAAGATAGAAACGTCTGAGATGGCTCAGGCGTTTTTGATGGAACGAAGATAGCCTTTCAAGCTGATAACCTTGAGCTACTTTTTATCCGAACGAAGCACTAATTCCACTCTGCGATTCAGTTTTTGTCCGGCGTCATTAGTATTGCTGGCGATTGGGCTGTATTCACCGTTACCGTGGGCGGTTAATTGGGCCGACGGAATTTGAAACTCGTCACTCAACTGCTTAATCACAGCTGCGGCGCGCCGCTCCGACAGGCTTTGATTGTAACTCCGCTCACCCTTGTCATCGGTATGTCCGACCACATAGAAACTCAGTGCCGGATTCTGCTTAAGATAGCTTGCGAGTACCTCCAGTACAGGTTTTGACTCAGGCAACATGCGCTCACTGTCATAATCAAACAGCAATCCCTCCAACGTCGCCTTGCCAGTTTGACTAATCGCATCGGTCAAAGCATTGAGGTCAATCGCCACTCGATCATCCTTCAGAGTAGAGAGTTCCATTACCCTGAGGGTAGTATCGGCAGGTGTGCCATCAAAATATCCTTGGGAATAGATATCGAAGTAAACATCGCCCTTTGCGTGACTCAGCTTAAACAGCTGATACTCCTGCCATTCGTCCTCTTTATCGTCCTTGATTAATTTGATGGCATTAATCAAGCTATCATCGTCGCCGCAAGCCGTGCCTTTGCAATGGAATATCCGCTCAGCCTGCAGTTTTTGTGCTGCGGCGGCATAATTGCTGTTGATTTCAAACAACGAATAGCTTTCAGGCATCTGATAACTTATTTGGGTAAGCTTGGCATCCAGCGATTGGGTTTGATAATCGGCGCCCGAGATCCCCACCAATACAGGCACTTGGGTAAAGTTAGTTTGTTTGTAACGGCTAATATAACTGCCGGGCATGCGCCCCAACAAAGGATGGTCTGCCGCTCCTTGAGCATCGTCACTACGCCTATCTTTAATCTCAATTTGCTTCGGCGCCTGCTGTAAAAAGTCACTATTGGCTTGGATCAAGTCTAGCGGCTCAGGGATAGCGTCGAGAATATCGACTTGCAGGTAGGTATATCTGTCCTCGCGATTGACGACATAGATACTGGTGTAAACCTCACCGCGAGTACCTTTCAGTTTTGCCGCCACGTAAGCACTGTGATAGTCGGCATTCACGCTTTTAAGCGGCTTTAGCTGAGTTTGCATGGCTTGACCATCACCGCAGGTGACGGCCTGACAACTAAATAACACTTCAGCATTCAGCTTTTTTAGCTGTGCCAAATAGTTATTGATCACATGTTCAGGACTATACCCCTCGGGTAACTCAACGCTTTGTCGAGTCAATTTCCCCGATACGGGCAACAGAGTGAACTTGTCACCATTCACTGCGGTGATAAGTTCAAAGGGCGTAAAGTGGATGCGCTTTTCTTCAGGCGATTTGGCATCAGGAAAGGGAGTAAACAGCGATTCAGCATTCACCGCAAAAGTGGCGATACCGCAGGTCGCAGTCAAAAATACAGCACTCAATAACGTCTTATGTCCCATAAAAAATCCTTTTCTGTGGGGAATCTAGCTCTCGCGAACCAACTAGATAGATAAAGAAATAGTGATGGGATAATACGATAAAAATTTTTACCTAGGTATTAAACGGCATAAAAGTAATACTTTTTATTGAAAAGGAAATACAGAAAATACACCGAAGAAATAAAGAGAGAAATATAAAGCCCCCCATCTTTCAATAGCACACAGAAGTGGAGATGCCGCGATCATACGAATATGAAAGAGCAGCTCTGCCGCTAACGGTCACAGTTGCAACAATGCCAATCCTCACTAACCCTATCGCTGCTCGTTCAGCTAAAAAGCTATTGCCCCAAAGCTTGCCACGGTTCGAAGGTCAGCTCTTTGCTGTCTGATAATTTGAGATACATAAAGTAATGGGCACCCAAAAGTAAGACCTGACCATGAGGGATTACAAAAATCATTGCACTGAATCAGACTTGTCTAGTCTGGTTCACGCGTGAACGCGATCATTTTTCATGAGCGTCGGGCTAACCAATTTTTGCTCCAAAATCACTTAAGACAAATGTTCTGCGGCATTCTGCATAGCTAGGCTAATGCTATATCTAGAAACCACTTTAATTGTAGTGGTCAAGTAATATTGGCCCTAATGAATACGCGCCAAGAGAAGCGAAAACACATTATCGTTTTATTGTTATTATTCAATGCCTTATGTGTGTTAATGTTTGTGGTGGAATCTTTTTTGAGGTATGCTTCGAAAATAGAAACTTAAATATTTAGGATGGCATTTGATGATGGTTACTATAATTCATAAAGCACCAGCGGACACTGAAGTAGAAACGTCAGAGGGAAAAATCACCATTAATGATGGTGAAAATCCGCTAGATATTCGTCAGTGGATGGCTTTAAAGATACAGCCTGGAATCCTAAGAAGAATTAAAAATGGATATATTTCCATAAAAGATACAAGTGTAGAAGAGGAAGCTATTAAGGAATTTAAACGTTCTTTTTTTGAGCAGTTAAAGGCTGAAGGGTATTCTTTAGTAAAAAAAAAGTTGGAATGTAGTAGTTATAAAGACTATGAAAAACTATTTGTTGAACAATGGCTTTCAAGTATGGAGGATGCTGCTATAGGAAGAAAAGAACAACGTGAAATAGATAATTTTCGTATAAATAATAGTTCAAAAAAAATTACATTATTTATTGCTGTAATAACATTTATAGGGGTCATTATAAGTGCCATTACCATGAGGAGCTAAAATATATTGTACGATGTAAAATCTGATTTCGGCGTTAAAGGGCATGAGAAATCATCTTGTATTATATTGGTCAAAAATCATTGTTTTCGTAACTAAATTTTCCAAAAATCAGCTGGCAAATCACCCAATATTAAAGTGAGTGTTTATGAGTTCTGCATTTAGCTTAGAAGAAAATAAAGAAATGTTAGAACCATGGTTGTGTGTTATTGGTTTAATTACAGTTATGTGGTCAAGTGTGGAGAGAAAAATTGATGAGTGCGTAGTTATTATCAAGTCAACCAAAAGTAATGGCAAAAAGCTAATGAAGTTGGCTGACAAATTAAACTATATAAAAGAAAATTTACCAAAGGATATATCTTGTATATCAGACCTCGATGAGATAATTCGACTGACAAAAGGTACATCACAAGTTAGAGATATATGTGCCCATGGTGTGATTGAAAATTATGATGCCGATAAAATGAGCATAGGCAAAGTTCAAGGCCGATCTGAAGACTATCATGTGGAAATGTATACATTTGACAAAAATCAGTTGTCTTTGGCTGGTAATAACTTGAACTATGTATTTGAAACTTGGGAGCTCATTGCTTCTGACTTACATAAATTGTGTTGAAAAAAGCTAACTAATTCACGACTTAGTCCAGTGTTATAATGGTCAATTTGCCTATAAATCGTGCCCGTGAATCACTCTACACCAGACTGATTCACGCCAACCGCTAAAACCCGCTCTAGCGCCCCATTTACGGCTATTCTGGGGCGGTTTTTTCCCTTAAGATGAATCAAATCTCTAGAGAACTGATTCATGTCCCTGTTATGCCTATTCCGACTGGTTATATCGAGCATTGATTAGTTTGTAGCCAAACGAAGCATTACTAATAGAATAGCTAATCCGAATCTGGCTCATAAGGGTGAATTATCTAACAAGGTTTTGTCCCAAAGCTTGCTAAGTATCTCCTTCATACAGACTGGTTACACTAGTGCCCAAAAGGTGAGCAATGGTGATTGGCGAGACGACCGTCCGCCCCATGGACGGGGCGGTCGAGCATCCAAGGATGGACTTGCTGCGTGTCGACGAGTCAATGCCATGGCAAGCCTATATACGTGGATACCAACCAATGCTAGCCCACTAAAAACTAAAGATGCAGGTCCTCCGGCACTACTTTCCAACACATTTCAGCCCCCAAAATATGTTGCGTATATTTTTCAATCCACAAGTTACGCTAATGCTAAAAAGTTGAGCTAATGCCATGGCGCACCTATCAAAGCTGCAATCTCAATAGCTATCAGCAAGGCCTTGCATCAAAAAATAGCGATAAACCCAGTGAGTTTATCGCTATTTTATTGTCTTGTTATCGCTGCATTCAAAGAGCGCTAAATTGCGCTTGAATGCCAGTAATCCTAATAACGCTAGGCTGCATCATTGCTGATGCGGCAATGGCTTACTTAACGATTTCCATCTCGGCTAATAAATTGTCGGCATGGTCTAAATATTTCATTACCCACAACATATAGCGGCTATCTACTTGGATAGAACGGTTGATGTTATCGTCATACGCCCAGTCACCGATAATGCTTTCATACACACCATCGAACAGCAGACCGACTAATTCAGCGCGGCCGTTTAGGGTCGGTGAACCTGAGTTACCGCCCGTTGTGTCCAACGTCGACAGGAAGTTAACCGGTACAGAATCGATGGCTTTCACATAGAAATCACCGTATTGCTTCTGCTTAATCAGCTCTAACTCTTTTTTCGGCGCATCAAAAGGATCAACACCTGTGTCCTTTTGCACTATGCCTTCAAGGCGAGTGAATGGCACTGCCACTAAACCGTCTTTTGGCGAGTAGCCTTTCACATGACCAACCGTGACACGCAGGCTTGAGTTCGCATCGGCATACACTGGCTTACCTTGCTCAAGATTGTAGGCAATGATGGCATCCATGTACTGAGGACGCACTTTCATCAGCTCGCCATCCAGTTCTTTTTCTTTCTTTTCTTCAGCCATATCTGTGTCATACATAGCCACGGCGAATTGAATGAAAGGATCTTTAGAGGCTTTAAAATCGGCAACGGATTTATCCATCCATGCCAGACGCACGTCTTTTTTGCCTAACTCAGTTTTGGCGTACATTTTGTCTAAGGTTTTCGAAAGCTTAGCTTCGTTGAACTTTTTATCGATACCAAAGGCTTTATCCAATGCGGGTAGACGTTTGTCTTCTGGCAGTGCGGCGTAGCGTTTCAGCATATCGAATAACACGGCTTTATCGACGCTTGGCGCATAACGACGGTCGATACGCTCCATGCTCGCTTTCAGACGAGTCATATCACGTTCTTGGAAGCCAGGTTCACGCTGCATATCCGGCAGTTGTTTCTCGTTCGCTAAGCGATACAAGCTGCGCGCCGTTGGCAACATAGTCGTGCTACCAATGTAGCTTAAGATCATGTCACGCTCTTGATGCGCTTTACTCTTGGCAATTAACGCATCTAATTCCGCTAAGGTTTTGCCGTATTTCGCTTCACGGCTGCTGTCTTTAGCGATCCACGCTGCAAGCTCAGCTTCGCGGGCTTTACGGTCCGCCAGCATGGTGGATTTGCCATAAAACTCGATCATCGAGGTGAAGTTTTTCGCGTAATTTGCAAGGCTAGCAATTTGACTCTCGTACTTAATACGTTCGTCGCTGCCCTCTGGCGCGGTATTTTTAATGATCTCAATAAAGCGCTCGCGCAATAACTTACCTTCTGGATAAGCCCACTCGAACTGATTTTGTACTTCATTGGCGGTGCGATATCGGTTGGTGCGACCTGGGTAGCCAGCCACCATGACAAAATCGCCATCGCTCACGCCTTTAGCCGATACTTTTAAGAAGCTTTTTGGCTCGTATGGCACGTTATCGCTACTAAAATCGGCAGGTTTGCCCGCTTTAGACACATAAGCGCGGTAGAAAGAAAAATCGCCGGTGTGACGTGGCCACATCCAGTTATCGACGTCGCCGCCGTATTTACCCACGCTCGCGGCTGGGTTATAGACTAAACGGACGTCGCGGATTTCCAGTTGTTTAACCAGATAATATTCAAGACCGCCGTGGAAGCTATACACTTGGCAACGGTAGCCGTCTTCTTTTTCACATTCAGCCACTAAGGCTTTTTCTTGGCTTTCAACGCCTTGATAGAAGTCACTGCCCATTTTACCTTCAAGCCCGCCTTTAACGCGCTCGGTCACATTGGTCACATCTTCGGTCACATACACACGTGAACCCGGTGTGGCAGGTAATTCATCGGCGAAGGCCTTAGCTAAAAAACCATCTTGCAGCAGGTTTTTTTCTGGGGTGGAGTTGTATTGAATCGCACCATAGGCACAGTGATGGTTAGTGACCACCAAGCCTTTTGGCGATACGAATGACGCGGTACAGCCACCAAGGCTGATCACTGCGTTCATTGGGAATTCAGTGAGTTTTGAAATCGATTTGGCATCAATTTCTAGCCCTTTTGCTTTAAGCTCATCGGCCATAGCGGGCAGCTGATGGGGCTGCCACATACCTTCGTCAGCCTGAGCGCCAAAACTGGCGGCCACGGCAACTGTGAGTAACCATTTTTTCATTGTGTTAAGTCCGTTTTATGTGAATGAAGCCACGCGCAAGCTGGGCCATGTTCTCGTTTTAATCGTGTTGTTTTTATCTTAAGTCACTGTATTAAAACCCAGCATCACTCGCTTTAAAACCTAAAAAGCAAAAAGTCAGGCCGGGGCCTGACTTTATCACATCGGATACACTTTATAACAGACTCAGAAAAATTCGCTTACAAAGCAAATACATTCCATCAGCTACATTCCATCAAAGTTACCCCGCGGCGTTCGCTACAATGCTGACGCTAGCCGCGAGCTAAATACCAAGCCGTTAGATTGCAACAAATAGCTGCGCGCCCACAATCACAGCGCCTAACAAACCTGCCATCACTAAGCCCGCAGAACCACCCGACACTTGATAACCGCCCGGTTGTGTTTGGCGTTGACGCAATGCCATCACAATTGGCAAGAAGATGATCATCACCACCAATGGCACGGCTGCGAATCCCAGTACCGCCACAAAGCCTTCTGGCAGATAGAGCGCACATAACACTGGCGGAATGAAGGTTAACAGCCAGGTCTGCATACGGCCAGCAAACGTCTCTTTGGCGCGGGTTAATTCGGCGACAAAGTCATACAGGCTTAAGGTCACCCCTAGGAATGAGGTCACTAGGGCTAAATCGGCGAATAACGAAATACATTTGCTGATCCAAGGCGTATGGGCAATATCCTGCAATGCCGTCACCAGTGACGGTAATGAACCTTCAAAACCACTGACTTCATAGCC
This sequence comes from Shewanella sp. N2AIL, assembly GCF_022690845.1. Taxonomy (NCBI): domain Bacteria; kingdom Pseudomonadati; phylum Pseudomonadota; class Gammaproteobacteria; order Alteromonadales; family Shewanellaceae; genus Shewanella; species Shewanella sp. N2AIL. Next base: position 66,865 of record NZ_JALBYT010000023.1, read on the forward strand.
GCCTACTGTGCCTAAGGTCACCAACAACCAAAGCACATAACAAGCCAGTGGAATCGTCGAACCGATTAACAATACCTTGCGCAGTGAAACTGCATCACCATCCAGATAACGCACTAAAGTGGCGATACAAACGTGGAAACCAAAAGAAGTAAACACTACTGGAATCGCCGCCATCCAACTGCTGGTCATCGACTCGGCAATCGCGCCCGTTGCCATGCTGGCAATACTGACTTCAGGCAGGAGAAATAACACCACAACCACCAGCAGTAAAATCATTAACGAAAACAGGAAGCGGGACACTTTATCGACCCAAGCCACTCCGAGCGCCGCAAATCCGCCGAGCACTAGGGTAAACAACAATACGGCGACTTGATTATCGAGCACAATATCAAACATGTTCTTCGCTTTAAGCACTAATAGCGATGACCCACCGGTGAGATAAGCCGCAGTCAAAGCAAATAATAAACTTAAGAAAGAAGCTCCTTGAATTATTTGACCTTTTTTACCCAGTAATTTACCCGTAATAGCATGCACGTTATCGCCCACACCAGTGCGTAAGTTAATTTCGAGCATCAGTAATGAGGTATAGGCAGAAACGCCCCAAATAACGACGAGTAACACTAACGCTGGAATAATACCTAAAACCGCGGTGGCTAAAGGTAAGGCTAACATACCTGCGCCAATGGCCGTCCCGGCAACGATGGCGATCGAGCCTAACATTTTTGAATTCACACAATAGTCCTGTTCAATGATTAATTATTATTTTATTTGAGTAAGATTTGAACCGATAAAGCCTTGCGTCTTAAATCGAAATAAGCAACACATCACTTAAAGCAGCTTCAAAAAGCATCCAATCGGATCTCATTCCTGCAGATCAATTGGCCCCAATAGCTTTTGAATATTTCAACCCAGTAGCCATTGAGGCTAACTAAATCGGTTGCATAAAAGTGGCATGACTTTCAATTGTGATAATCCTAATAACAACATAGGTAAAATAGATAGTTTGGGACATTAACAGAGCCAAACCCAGTGGGCAAGCCAGTTGTGAACAAAGATAAGTCGCGCACTGTACGGTAACAACTTAATAGCGCTGTGGTAAACGAAAACATACAAGCCAACAAAATCGCTACCTTTGTTGGAAATACGTGGGATGCCGCATTGTGGGTGAATCGAGGTAAAACGTATATTTTGACTGTCGCGAACGCGCTGAATATGGGCTTAAACATATTCGCTGTGTTTAAGCCCAATCACATCATGTTGAGAATCGATTAACTCAACATGTTAATTTACAGCTCAGTCCACGCCATAGCCCAAGAAGCGCCAACACCTGGCTCAAATCCTGTGGCAGAAGCCGACCACTGCATGCAATAGCCGCTATAGGGGAATGGCTTACATTGATACACTTTGCCATTTTTAGGCTGTAACACTGTGGTGCCTGCAACGTAACCTTTCACCCCTTCAGGGAAAACAAAATCCGCTTCCGGCGTTGGTGCTTGATCCTTTAAGAAGAGATCAAAGTTCTGCTGAATAACATCACCTTGTTTAGGCTCAGCTTTAACCTGCAAGTGATAATGTCCAGCTTTAGGCGCAACCACGTCTAACACTAAGCTCGCACTAGTATTATTAACGGTTTGGCTCACAAAACCCGCAGCCGTGCCATCGTGGCTAAACAAATACGCAGACACTAACATTTCAGCATTGCTGGTGACGTCAAAACGAACCTGCGCCGCGCCGTCGATAATTTGATAATCGTCGGCAAGTGAAGTGACTTCTAAGCTGTTACCCGGTGCGGGCGCCAGATCAAATCCCACTTCGACACGCTCAATACCTGAAGTTGTCGCAGTAAAAATGTCGTTTTTGCCATACACAGGCTCAATCACACCTGATGCATTTTTTTGTCCCGCTTTTAACTGAGACTGCTGGGCATTAATCGCGCTCGCTAATAGGAAAGGCCAATTTTGTTTATCACCTTGAGTCGCATCGCTAATAGTAATCACTGTTTGCTTAGCCGGTTGCTCACCATTGGCATCGAACACTCGGGTCATCACTTTATCGCCCGCCTTGAGATCGAGTGACGGATTGATGTCGCCCACATCGAGCCATTCACCCGGTACGACGGGACCCGAATCTAAGTTCACATCGATAGCATTGTAGAAACTGTTGGTGGTATCACCCACTTCCCACACGGCTAGAATCACTTGATAACCGCTGCGGCCTTCTGGCACATAGCAGTCATGGGTCACTAACTTAGGTGGCTGCACCATGCCACCATCGACTACGCAGAATGGCGCTAAGTCAAAGCTCGCACGGCTTAAAGCTTGGTTTTGATTCCAATCTTGGCGAGTTAAATAATAACGCCAATTGCGGGTGACATGATTGGCGGTGAACTGCCAACTGAACTTATTCCAGCCCGCTTTGATATCCGTCTTTGACCAACGGCTGGGACTCTGTTCATCTAAAGGCGAGAAAGCACCATTACCCGCACTCGCCAGTTTGCCATCCGCAGGACCTGACTCAGGAAAACCTGATGGTCCTTCAACGCTTTGCGGTTCCCATTGCACAGCGCCACAGTTGGCATTGTTGCCGGTTTTGCAGGCATAGGAACGTGACTCTGGCGCCACAACATAACCGTGTGCCTGTGCAGAAATACTCACAAACGCATTTGCCGCCATCACTGCGGCGGCCAATAAACTCAATCTAGAAACAGGGGAAAAAACAGTAGGATTTGCCACTTTAATGCACTCCATTTGCACCCATCTTCGCCAGTATTGGCTTGGGCTTAGGTATAAAAGTGGTATTTGGGCAAACAACAGCATTAAACAGCAGTCGTTTATCTTTCACAGAAATCGAATTCTGCGGCAACTCCGCTATCTTAGTTCACTAAAAAATCCATTTACAACCTTAGACCGGAAGCTTTGCGTCCTAACTTTTCAATTAGTTTGCCAAATACGGTAGGTGTCATCGAATCACTACGAGTTAATAGTATGTAATCAAGTAGAAATGACTTGGCTAAATTAGCAACAAAAGACAACGCTGTCAAAAAATAATCCATTTATATTCATATAATTACAGAATGTCGCGCGGTATTATTCTGACACCCGTCAAACATTCATTCATGCCTACTGTAATAAACTCGTGCTTGAAACCGAAATTCACTTAGGTATAATGCCCACCTCGCTTCGGGGGAGTAGCTAACTGGATGTCGAACCATCGTCATCTAGGGTGAACATCAACATACTTGGCCACACGCCATGGTGTTCACAGCAAATCATCGATTTGCCCAGCAAGACCTGAGCACAATGACTGCACCTAGGGGTGGACGGTTTATTGTGCTTATGTCTTAACCACCCCTAAAGGATCACACTTGGAAGCCCTACTTGCCTCAACCTTTACGGTTGCCATTGCCGAAATTGGTGATAAAACTCAATTACTTGCACTAATTCTTGCCGCAAGATTTAAAAATAAAACCGCCATTATTTTAGGCATTTTGCTGTCGACCTTATTCAACCATTTTGCCGCCGCTTGGATTGGCCAATGGGCGATTAACTGGGTCAGCCCAGATCTTGCCCGCTATTTAGTTGCCGCGTCCTTCTTCGCGATCGCTCTTTGGGTGTTAATCCCAGATAAAGTCGATGCTGAAGAGAGCCGTTTCTACAAAATGGGTCCCTTCCTCGCCACCTTTATCCTGTTTTTCATCGCCGAGATGGGGGATAAAACCCAAATCGCAACGGTAGTGTTAGCCGCAAAATACGATTCATTAACTATGGTGGTTGCAGGCACAACCTTAGGCATGCTGCTTGCCAACGTACCTGTGGTGATCGCAGGCCATTTCAGCGCCGAAAAATTACCTATGTTGTGGATACACCGCGGCTGCGCCGTATTGTTCGCACTCTTAGGCGTTGTCACTCTGCTGTTCTAAATGCTTTAAAGCTTGAATTACCACAACAAAAAGGCCAGTGATAAACATCACTGGCCTTTCTACTTACGACGGTTTTATTGAGATAAACAGTGTCGACTTAGAAGCTTAACTTCTTAGAAACGCAGTTTATAACCCTAATGCCGTTCTAATACGCTGACCGTAATCCGCATCGGCTTGTTCGAAATGTGCCAGCATACGTTGCTGCACATCTAAACTTGCTTGACTTAGTGAACCCGAAATCGTTGCCACTAAGCGTGCTTTCTCTGCTTCTGAGAAAATACGATATAGATTACCCGCTTGGGTGTAGTCGTCTTGGTTATAACGGCTATAACGCGCCGCCTCGCCTTCTAAACGCAGTGGTGGCTCGGCAAAGTTTACCGGTTCAACCAGAGCATCCGCAGTGCTGTTCGGGCCATAGTTTGCCGTGGCATCGGCCCCCGTTTGGCTGCCATGGTAAGGACATTGTGTGCCCGCCATAGCGCCCGCACGTTGATGGTGATTTGCCTTAGCGGCATGTGGGCAGTTCACCGGTAACTGGTTGTAGTTGGCACCAATGCGGTAACGCTGGGCATCAGCATAGGCAAATAAACGCGCTTGCAACATCTTGTCGGGTGAAGCCCCTACACCGGGAACCAAATTGCTGGGCGCCAATGCCACTTGCTCAACTTCGGCAAAGTAGTTTTGTGGCAGGCGATTCAGCTCTAACACCCCAATCTCAAGCAATGGATAGTCGCTATGTGGCCAAACCTTAGTTAAATCAAATGGATTGATATGGTAAGTATTGGCATCCGCCTCAGGCATGATCTGCACGTTAACAGTCCAACGCGGGAAATTGCCATCGGTAATCGCCACCACCATATCGCGCTGTGATGAATCGGGATCTATCCCCTTTAATTTATCAGCCTGTTCGTTGGTTAAGTTGACCACGCCTTGCTGGGACTTAAAGTGGAACTTCACCCAGAAACGCTCGCCCTTAGCATTCCACAACGAGAAAGTGTGTGAACCATAACCATGCATTTGACGGTAGTTTGCCGGAATACCGCGATCCGACATCAAAATGGTCACTTGATGCATGGCTTCAGGATTCAATGACCAAAAGTCCCACATGGCTTGTGGATCTTTTAAGTTTGTCTGGGGATTACGCTTTTGCGTATGGATAAAGTCTGGGAACTTAATCCCGTCACGCAAAAAGAAGGTCGGCGTATTGTTACCCACAATATCGTGATTACCGCGAGCCGTGTAGAAACGCAAACCAAAACCGCGTGGATCGCGCTCAGCATCGGCTGAACCCATTTCACCACCGACGGTCGAGAAACGAATGAAGGTTTCAGTTTGCTTACCAACGCCATTGAAATGGTCGGCAATGGTGTAATCGCTTAAATCTTTGGTCAGGGTAAATGTGCCGTAAACGCCAGTACCTTTGGCATGCACGATACGCTCAGGAATGCGCTCACGGTTGAAATGGGCTAACTTTTCAATTAAATGCCAATCCTGTAATAGCAAAGGACCACGTTCACCCGCCGACAGAGAGTTTTGATCGTCGGCCACTGGGGCGCCGTTTTGGCTCGTTAAGTACTGACTTGTTTGATGTTGTTGACTCATGCCCTGCTCCTTAGTCTTGATTGCTGGTTAACCAGGTTTCAATTAAATCGTAAATGGTGGCCATGGTTTATCTCCTTGGCTGCGACGTGTTGTCGATGGAGCAAGAATAGATAATTACCACCAAAGAATAAAACGATTAAACTAGATTCAAGTAATCTATAAAAAAGATTAAAAGAAAAATATCAAAGTCGATAAACGATTGCGCGGACTCACAGCCAATGGTCCGCTCACATCACTAAGGTGCGGCTGAAAAACCAAATGGCTGCTCGCAGGGATGAAGCAGATTACTGTAAAGCTGAGTGCGGTACAAAAAAGCAGAGAAAGATAATGCGCTGCCATTAACTGGCGGGTGAGTCGGCTTCGCGGTAAAGCTTAACCAGATAATAAGTGTCTATCAGTACGATAAAAAAGTTAACTAAGGCAACTGGATAAGCCCCAATTGCCACGCCGTAGGCCACAAATAAAGCCGCGCCGATGAGATTCCACCAGCGCAGTTTTTTGATGTTCGACATCATCAGTGATACTGCGACGACCACTGACGCTAAATAACCAACCCATTCCCAAATTATCGCGTTATCCATATCCAATCCTTATTTATATATTATTTAAATCAAACGATTGATACGCCATTCACACCACGGGAATTAGGCTGGGCTATTGCATTTAGCATTTAGCATTTAGCATTTAGCATTTAGCATTTAGCATTTAGCATTTAGCATTTAGCATTTAGCATTTAGCATTTAGCGTTTAACGACAGCCGCCGTCATCCGTGAAATACAGGTCAGTTCACCGGCGCTGTTATGGATTAACACTTCCCATACAGAGCTGCGTTTTCCTAAATGAATGGGCTTAGCCGTGGCGGTTAATAGCCCATTACGGGAAGCCCGTAAGTGGTTAGCGTTAATTTCTTGGCCGACACAATAGTACTGCTCAAAATCCACCGCGAAATTTGCCGCATAGCTGGCAACAGTTTCAGCAAGCGCGACATTCGCGCCGCCATGGATTATCCCCAAAGGGTTATGCACAGCTGGACTGGCTGGCATAGTTGCCTTCATGTAATCGTCGCCAATCTCACTGATCTCAATCCCTAAGGTCTGCATCAAGGTGCCTTTGCCGCCCATACCGGCATCTAAACGCGCGCAATCCTCTAACGTGACAGCTCTAAACCAAATACTCATTGCAACTTCCTAGTCAATAAAACCAATCAGTAGTTTACTGCGAAGTGGATGAAGTTCAACTAGTTTGCGCTAAGCCAGTCCCGTCAATATTGGCAAAAATAAGACTCAAGCTAACCATTGTTTAGTAATACTCAACTGGCTAAACCAGCCGAGAAACAATCCCCAAATCACCACCACACTTGGCATGATTAACGCATCAGCCCCCAGCACCACAGCAGCTTGTTGAATGCAAAACACATAGCTCATTTGCAACAAAACCGCGATAAGTGAGGCAACCAGCACTTTATAGGCAAGGGATTTTCGTAAAAACAACAATAGACAGCCTAGAACGCCCGACACTACAGCAAAGCCAAATATCGCATCAACGAAAGCCGGCGTGGTTTCATAGAGTTTGATTTGATCTGGACTCATTTGCGCCAAGGCATCCGGCGTCATGGTCATTTGGATCACAAAGGCCATCAGCCCCATGATATTCCACAATAAACTGAGCGTTGCGACAAAGTAAAACCACAGTGGCGCTTTCGCTTTAATGGTTTTCAGCGGATTTGAGACTGTATCCATACTCACTCCTAATAAAAACTGAAAAAAACAACTAAAAAAGGGATGGCGAACCATCCCTTCGTTTCAGTCTAGCTCACAAATAACACTTGTGAGTTAACCCGTTACACAGGTTAACGGCGACGACGTTGTAAACCAAACAAGGACATCAGTGCTAAACCTAAATAACCCAAAGCACCGCCATCATCTTTAGGCGTTGGCTCAGGTTTTGGTGGCACTACTGGCGCTGGGTAGCTTAAAGCAACGATCACAGGATCGTGGTCCGATGCAGAGAATGCATTTTCAGATTTAGCCAGATCACCAGAGAACTTCTTACCGTATTCAAACAGGTTAGATTCCACTGAGTTGATGTGCCAATCTTCAATATCCACTAAACGTTTGGCTAAGCTAGCATTGGCTAAAGCATGGTCTAAGTTGCCTAGCTCGCCGTTATAGCTGTAAGAGTAAGTGCCTGCACCGTGTGCTTTCGTGTTCAAGTTGATCAGGCCATAGCCTTTTTCAATCTTGCTGCCTTGGCGTTCAAATACTTTGCCATCGAGCGTCGTCCACGAAGCGGTCATGATGTCGCGCTCTGACTTGCTCGCATCAAAGTCAGTCAGCACACGGATAGGATCTTCCATGCCGTAGGCATTCATATCACCGATGATCAGTAAGTCACCCTTCACGTCTTTTAGCGTTTCACCCAAGACTTTGGCGGCAGATACGCGAAAAGCATTACACTTGCCCTGTTGATCGGCAGGATCGACTGACTCTTCGAAGTTAGTCCAATCTTCTAAACAGCCTGAGCCTTTAGATTTCAGATGGTTAACGACTACGGTCAGCAACTTATCATGGATTTTAAAGGTTTGCGCTAAGCTGTGACGTTGGTTAGCATCGTTACCTGGATTTGTCTCAGTTTTGCCATCTTTAGTACGAGTCACGCTGCCAGCACTGGCATGTTGCTCAGGAGTATCAATAGCTTGAGCAGCACCTGCTAAGGTCACTTTGCCGCCACGGTATAACATGCCCACAGTGATAGCATCAGTGCCAAAGTACTTGCCGTCATACTTGTCGGCGTCGGTGATTTCAACAAAGCTATAGGCGTTTTCAGGCGTTTGCTTCTCGTTCAGTGCATCGACTAAGTTTTTAATCGCACTCTTCTCACCAAAACCGTTATTGGCAATTTCCATCAGACCGACGATATCGGCGTTCATGGCAGTAATAGCGCTAACGATTTTAGTGCGTTGTAGCACCATTTCTTCCAGCGTTAGAGCGCCACGGTTACTACCTAATGGATTGGTATCACCACCATCAACATCGTTAAAGAAGTTCAGCACGTTAAAGCTAGCCACGCGCAGATCGCCCTTAGTGGCGACGCTTGGAGCATCAGTTCTATCATCACCACGGATAAAATCACCCGCTGTAATAGTGTTAGTTGCCACTAAACGATAAGCGCCGTAGCTGTAACCAATCACGCCTTGCAGGTTAGTCAGTTGGTCGCCCACACGGATATAGCCCATTTCCACATTGAAATCATGGAAGTATGGAATAACACCGTCGGCGGGTTTGATATCTGATTCGATAAAGAGTTGGTTTTCGAGGTTAGATTTAACTAACGCGGTCGCTTCGGCAGAAAGCGCGGGATAAAGCTGTGTCGACTTCATCAAAGGCGCTTGATAAGACGCTAACATGTTGTTACGACGGCCTGCGTAATCATAGCTAAAGGTACGGCTGATCTTAAGATCGCTACCCGCATCTAAGACCACATTCATGCCTTCATAACGCTCTAATGCTTGCGCTAAGGTTTCGCCATCGGCGACATAGAAAGGCGCGGCAACAGGGAGTTCCCCCTTAGCACCGACTTCAAATTTCTTATCGGCTTTAATATCGATTTGAGTTAAGCCAAAGTATTCTTTCACTTTACCTTGTACACAAACTTCAACCCCAGGTTGAATCGCTTCAGGCGCCGCTTCACCTAAGAATACAAACACACCATCAGAGGTATACGGTGAGTTATCACCTTTTACTTCTTGCAGATAAAAACCTTTAAACAAGCTTTCGCCACGGGCAGTCACGACACCGCGCACTGTAACTTCAGTTTCAGATTCAGCTATAGCGTCAAATGCACCTTCTGGAACATAAGGGCTAAATGCACCCGCACCTTGCACTTGATAAATTGGCACTATTTGAGCGCCCGTACAGCTAAAGAGAGGCACTTCTGGCTTTACAGGCATATCTAGCAAGCCTAAACCAGAGAAGGTATCTTTAGGGAATTGCTCCCACTGGGCCAGGGCGAGATCGTGAATATATTTTAACCGTTTTGACCCCAATTTGACGGACGGTGTCAATTATGATCTTATGCTCTCTTTTTCTTATAGAGAGCATCAGAGTATGTACCTTGAAGCCTTCACGTCTCATTTCAACTCGATTGCTGACAGCCGACAATCTGCCAA
>NZ_JALBYT010000024.1:0-75216 GCF_022690845.1 Shewanella sp. N2AIL
GCTGCTTCAAGTTTGAATTCAGCACTAAATGTTTTTCTGGTTGTCGATCTCATGTGTTCACCTAAAGTCATCTACGAGGTAATAATATCACCTCTATTTAGGTGGCCAAAATTAGTGTGCCACTACAAGCCTTGTGTTTACAGAGCAATAGTTTTAGGTTGAATGGTTATGTTGCTCACTACTTAACACACCGTTTTTAAAGGTAAAAATGAACTTTGTATATGAATTCCTATATGTGCTGTCATTATCAAAACGCACTCAGTTAGCCCTGATTTTTGGTGTCGTTTTTCACTTTGTAATATTATTGATTGGCAAATACTACATCGCTGAAATTGAGTTCCAAGGAGTAATGAAGCCTTTAGAAGATGCCATTGTTGGGAAGTTATTACATAGGTACGATAAGGTAGCGTTATTCGTTCTGGATCTTGGCTTTTAAATGTTACCGTAAAGACCGCAAAAGACTATATAGCTTATAGTGATATTGCAGCCGAGACTTGTGAACTTACTGAACGTCCCCTATGTATTTACCGGTTGAACTCGCTTTAGGGTAAAGGGATTTTTTGACTGCCATGATGTTTTGCCGTTGAGCATAAAACAGACATCACCGCGAACTCTACCTAGCCAAAACCAGCCATGGCGCTCGACTTCCATTATTGAGGATGTATGGAAAAGGAAGGTATTCTCTTGTTCCGACCGCATAATGACTTAGTTCAATCGGGTAGCGAAGGCCTCTAGCCACCACACCTGAGTGATTTTATGAACAATATTGTTGGTGTTGGCAAATTACTGATGACCATTCCCGTAGGAAATATTCTAGGGGAAGGCGTGCTTTGGGATGATAAAACCCAATCCATTATTCAATTACAACTCAAAGTCTTCGAACCATTGCCATGCCGCACCGAGTAGGTTCATTTGGTCTGACGCAAAATGCAGATCAACTGATTGTCGCGTTTGATCGTGGTATAGCTTTATACCATTTAAAAACTAGAGAAGTACAATGGCTTGCTAAGCCAGAATCACACCTAACGAATAATAGATTTAACGACGGCCGAGTCGACAGGCAAGGGCGCTTCTGGGCCGGCACTATGGTTGAATCTATGGTCGAAAATGGCCCTTATCCAAGTAGTGATGCGGCACTTTACTGCGTAGGTCATCAAAGCCAATGCTTAAAAAAGTGTGCGAGAACATCAGCATTTCAAATGGACTCTGCTGGAGTCCAGATGGGCTAACTATGTACCATGCAGACTCACCAACAAATGAAATATTTCAATATGACTTTGATCCAAACACTGCATCAGTCAGCAATAAGCGTTCATTTGTCACAACAGAGCAAATGATTTTCCCTGATGGTTCTGAAGTCGATGCCGCTGGATATATTTGGAACGCTCAATGGGGTGGCGGCCAAGTGGTGCGTTATCGTCCCAACGGTCAAGTCGATCTTACGCTGACATTACCCGTCACCAATCCAACCAGTATTGCCATCGGTGGGCCAAACATGGACTAGCTCATCATCACCAGCGCAAAGCATTCCTTAAGTGCTGAACAATTATCAAATGAGTCCCAGGCAGGCGATGTATATATTTATCAGTTAGTCGGCATAAACGGACTGCAAAGTCATTTAGCCGAAATTTCCAAGATATTTACTTGAACGCCATCTTAGACAAGCAAATGCCAAATTGGCGAGAGCATCGTAATTTACTCAACAGTCTGCCATTGGCCTATGAAGATTGGCAATATTGATACCAGTCAAAAAGAACGCGTTGCTACGTGAATAATAGAGGACTATGCCAGCCAAGACTCTAATGAATTCACGTAGCTACGCGACACACAAGCCACTAAACTTCATTTTTCAAAACTTAAGTTGAGTAATTCCAGTGATTTAGGTGGTATTGATAACTTCAAGCAATGGATTGTTATACTTAGAACAAACCTTTACAGAGATTGATGGGCGAGGGCGGATAAGGGAGATAGTAGTAACATAGTCATGACTCGATTTTATTTGAACTATGCAATTAAGACTTAGTCCAATTTTAGCAACTAATGAGGGAAGGCGTATCAAGATATAGCTCATCAATGTTTTATTGAGTATGAGATTTTTGGGGTCTAAAGAGTATAAAGTGGGCCATGCGCTGAGATTTACTAGCTTCGCAATTCGCAACAGGTTAGGGCAGTGTACCCTCGACATACACAGTTTTTGTTGTCCATCATGATTCAATCAGATGAATACAGTTTGTTATTATGTGCATAAGCTATTATTCAAGAAAAATACAGTTTTACGCTAATGCCGATAACGTCATTTATCGGCATTCTTGGAGACTCAGATAACACTATTAACCGTTCAATGAACTTATTATTTACTGACACATTTGCTCAGTTCATTTCTAAAGATTCCATGTATCAATCAGTGGATTTATAGCCGGTAAGACAAATGTATCACTTAGCCAGAGTTTAGGTCGCTTTAACATCCGCTTCGATAGAGTCATATCATATCTTCGAACTTGAAGGCATTCTGCAAAAGTAAATCTGCTTTAAAGCTGTTACTGCGCGTTTTAAATGATTTCTTTCGCATATGGTTACACAAAATCTTAAAGCATTCACGTAGAGACGCGAAAATCCAATAGCTCAATGACATCTTCGATATCAGACTTTAGATGAAAATTTCAATCTAATCGAATAAGAAACCGTCCGTAATTTTTATCTGAATATCCATTTGCTAATCCTAGCTAGTCAAACAGCAAAAAATATCAGTAGGTTAGCTTGCTGCATAGATTCATGTTCATCATAAAGGTAAATCTCAGTCTGCCGCGAAATCTCATTCTGAGTGGCCACGAACAAACACACACGGGTGAAATATAATAAACATTAGCCATATTTAACATAATATACATTGTGCGCAGCTTTGTGTGGAAGGGATTAGGGGTCGATAATGTGGTAATTTATCTTCGCAATGAAAATATTTGATCGAATGAAAATGACCTTTCTCGTTGAAATTATTATCTATCTGGAAAAACTATCCTTATGGGCTTAATTTTCTTCCTACGTGAATGCTTTAGCGTTTTGGCTATGCTTGCCCGCAATTATTCACGTACAGACACCTCATCATGAGAGCATGAACCACTTCAGCACTTAAGGAATGTTTTGCGCTGGTGATGAGCCAGTCCATGTTGGGCTCACCTATGGCAATACTGGTTGGATTGGATGGTTTTATCCGCTTAAATGGAAATTATACTTCAGTGTAATTATGAGTTTATCATTCGTATTACTCCTAAAAGTTAAGCGCAAGCGCTCAGCTAAACAAACATTCTAAAGAAGCATTTTAAGAAATTATTTCAAGAAACCATTTAAGAATCTATCTTAATAAATTGAGTCACATGGATAATCGTAAGCGGCTCAGATTGATTAAATCAAAGCCGCTTTATTTTTTCATCTCATCCAATGACTCAAGGCCGTGCTAAGTGACAGCTTATGAGCTTTGAAAGCCTCAAGCGATTTTGCTACTGTTAGCACCCTCACACTTTTCGAATACGACTTATGCCCTCTTCATGGTTTTTCTTTGATGCGATCCCCGCCGATATATTTGCCCTACTCACCCTAAGCGCCGCATTTACCTCTTTTTTTACTGCCTGCTTTGGCATTGGTGGTGGCGTCATGCTTTTAGGCGTGATGGCGCAAGTGTTACCGCCGCAATTGATTATTCCATTGCATGGCGTGGTGCAATTGGGCTCGAACGGTGGCCGTGCCGTTCTAGGCTGGCGCCATATAGAATGGCGACTGATAGCGGCATTTTTCCCCGGTGCAATATTAGGGGCATTATTGGGGAGTGTTTTGTTAGTGGCGCTGCCACCATCAGTTATGTATCTCACCATTGCTGCATTTATTCTTTATTCATGTTGGGGTCCCAAACTGCCCAAAATGGTATTTGGTACTTTAGGGACACTTGCAGCTGGCGCCATAACCACGTTTATCTCGTTATTTGCAGGCGCAACTGGGCCATTAGTTGCGGCGTTTATTAAACAATTGGAAGTTGACCGTTTTCGCACCGTCGCCACTTTTGCCATGGCGATGTCACTGCAACACGGGGTTAAAATTGCGGTGTTTGAAGGCATGGGGGTATCGCTAGCGGATTGGTTGCCGCTGTTGATGTGCATGATTTTAAGCGGCACCATAGGCACGTGGATTGGGTTTAAAATGCTAAAACGCGTCGCCGATAAACATTTTCAAACCGCTTTTAGCATTGTACTGACGCTGTTGGCCATTCGATTAATTTGGCAGACGATTAGCCAGTGGTAGAGGCATAAAAAAGCAATAACTTTTAAATAGTTACTGCTTAGCGCCGCGCAACGCTGGCTCGACCAAGATGTCGTTAAGCGACCTCAATTTACAAACTGTTTGTTGCTATTTCACCTCTCTGAAATAGAACTGCTGCGAAATATTATTTTTCCAGACATCCTCAACGATATTATCGCCATTGGCATAAGACTCGCCTGCCACTTTCATCGATGAACAGCCCTTACGCGATACCACTCGCAGTGAACCGTTTGGCATAAACTCAGTTCGCCATTCACTGTCCGCCTGCTCGCAACCACCCAGATGCATCACTAAGCATTGGGCTTGTTTGTTCGCCTTTAGCTGCTTCGATTGCAGGCGGTAATAACCATCAGTGGTGGATGTTGCTTGCCATTGCTGGCAGGCATTAGCGGTAAATTCATGTTGAACCACATTGGCTCACCAAAGTTAGGCAGGCCTTTTTCATCACACTTACTTTTTCATCACACTTAAAGGGTTGAAAAGTTTCGCTTGTGGCGATTTTGGGGTGGCGTGGTTAATCTGGTGATTGACATCGAGCGGATGAGTGAGAATAATATGCGGCAGGTTGCAGAGAAGCCTGTCCGCAAAAGATGATATCACTCTGATAAATTAACAGCGTTGCGAATCGATTTCATATCGAACCCACAGCAATCAAATAAGTTTGGCTTAGCGGAATGCCAATAAACTTAGGAGAATTGTTTGTGAAACATGCAACAGCCAACACTTTCAAGCCCGCCAGTATCAATGTTGAACCTTCTGACATTGTGCCCTTGGCAGCCACCGCCCCCCCCTCCCACGGGAAATCTCATTCAGGCTTTCAGTCAAGATCTCAGTCAACAGAGTCCTTAGGTACGTTAGCTATCCCTACTTTGTATTTACGTTTTGCGTTACCCATGGCATTCGCCATGATGCTCAGCGGCAGTTACAACTTAGTTGACTCTTATTTTATTTTGAAATACATCGGCGCCGATGCATTGGCTGGGGTAACGATTGCCTTCCCGTTACAAATGATGATTTTCGCTTTAGCCTGCATGATAGGAAATGGGACTGCGACCTTAGTGAGCCGATTTTTAGGGGCAAACGAGTTTGATAAGGCGAGTCAAATCGCGAATACCGGTTTCGCGTTAGCCCTAGCTTGTGGCGTGATCGTCACTGTCGTGTCACTCACCCAGCTCGATAATCTATTAGCGTTTATTGGGATAAGCTCAACACTTGCCTTAGCTGCTACAGAGTATCTACAACCCATTATCTGTTTTAGTCTGTTCACCTTTTTGTTATCCCTTAGCGGCGATTTACTCAGAGCACAAGGCAAAGTCGTGGTGATGCTGCTGGTTATCTTGTTGTCGGCGGTTATGAACATTCTGTTCGATACACTCTTTATTGCCGTTTTGGAGATGGGCGTAAGTGGTGCGGCGTGGGCAACGGTAGCGGGCCAGTGTGTGAGTCTATTTATCGCCGTCGTCTATTTTGTTCCCAATAACCGCTTTGCCAATAAGCAGGCGCTTCATAGGCAAGCTGCCCAGCCTATTTGTTTTAGAATAGAGCAGATAAAGCTCAACCTCACTAAGATAAAAGCGATTCTTGGCTTAGGTAGCCCGATATTATTGTCATATCTTGGGATTGCCTGTGTGATCTCATTGGTAAATCATATTTTAGTCAGTCATTTAGCCAATGTAGTGCCCAATACGCCAGCGGCGAATGAGGTCGCGTACATGATCAGCGCTTATGGTTTGATCGGACGCTTTAATATCTTTATCGCCCTGCCGCTCATGGCTCTCACCAGTGCAGCACAAACGATCAGTGCCTATAACTATGGGGCGATGGCATCTTCTCGGGTATTAGCGTGTGCTAAATGGGGAATCGTCTTGACCTGCTGTTATCTGAGTGTTGTGACAATTATATTTATGGGGTTTCCTACCTCGGTATTTGGTGTTTTCACCGACAATCACTCACTCATTGCCGCCTGTATTAAGATTTCGAGTGTGACGTTTATCGCCTTACCTTTGGCGGGGATCACAGGTATTGCGATTGCTATGTATCAAGGCACAAACCGCCCTAAGCTTGCATTGCTATTATCTGGGATAAAAATCTATGGTTTGTTACTGCCCCTGCTGGTCCTGTTACCTCAACTATCCTTTACAGATATTTCATTTATCACAGGTGCATTAAACATTAATATCATGCCAAACGCTTTGATTGAGTTATGGATGGCCTTTCCAATTGCGGACATCTTAGCTTGTCTCTTGAGTTTATTGATCATCAGTATTTGGCCTTTCATTCACGTGCCGCGAGCAAATCGAGTCAGTCATGGAGGTAATGCAAAATGAAGTTAGCCAATATGAAAGACTCAAGCGCCATCGCATTAAATGAAACCAAAATTCGCGCTAAAAAGCTGCTCAAAGCTTGTCAGCAGGATGAGCCATCTGCCAAGCAAAGAGTCGCGACCTTAATAGCGAAGTTGGGCATCTTACACTTAGATCTCCAGCTTAAGCATTGCCAACAAGTGATTGCACGTGAGCTAGGCTTTATCGATTTTTATCATTGCCAGCGAGTCCTGTCGGGTCAAGCCATACTCGGGGATGATTGGGGAAACTTATTCCACACTAAGCAATGCGAGACGCTACTCAATCATTGGTTTACTGGCTATTTAGCCGCCCGTGATTTTAATGCACAAGCTGAAGGCACATTGTTACTCCCCTACAAGAAGCAGTTTTTTGTGGTGGAGCGGAAGGATTACTGTAATGCGCTGAATTTGTCGATAATTTCGCAACAGGTGGATAACGCCAGCGAACCGACAATCCTGCGGGATCTGGTGAGTAGCTATGCGAATGCAGACTGGAGCGCCTTTGCGCTGGCCATGATCCAACACAAATTACCCAAGGTGTAATGATGGCTGAGATTGTCAGTGCATCATCTTGAATGAGGAAATCTAGAGTGAAATGACAAAAACCAACAAGGCCATCAGTACTGATGGCCTTGTTGGTGAAATATGCTGGAGGCACTGCGTTTCGAATCAGAAACTCAAGGATAGAATAGCTATAATGCAAAAAGCCGCTAATTGCTTAGCGGCTTTTTGACTGAATATGGCGGAGGAGTAGGGATTTGAACCCTAGGTGGGCTATAAACCCACGCCGGTTTTCAAGACCGGTGCATTAAACCACTCTGCCACCCCTCCGAACGAGGCGCATAATATAAGTAAGTGTGTTGACTGTAAAGCACTAACTCTCAATTATGCGCCGATTGTTGCTATTACACTCAATCCACTGGATTTTGCTTCACATCGGCCACTATGCCGACACGTGCGGGATCTGGCTTAGTGAAATGTTTGGCAAAATCGCCCCACCCTTGTTGGCTCTTCAGCACATAACCGACCATAACTAAGATAGCGCAACATAGGATGCCCCAACCGATCGCTACTTCACCTAGGCTTGCCCACATAGCAACTAAGCTAGATGCACCAAAGGCAATGCTTATCTGCAAGAAATTCTGTAATCCTGCGGCCTTAGCGGCATTCAGACTAAATTGCTGTAGCGCGCTGTTCACGACTATCGGGTAAATGGCGCCATTAGCTGCGGCCAAAATAGAGAACGAAATAAGCAGTGGGAAAATAGTGCTTGCTGGGAAAATCAGCGTGAACATGATGATCGAAATAACGCAGGCTGCGAAAATCGACAATAAGATATTCAGCGTTTGATGCCCACCAATGCGTTTTATCAGTAACTTACTCGCATAACCACCGACAATAAACATGATGGTTTGCGGGATAAAGCTAAGGCCGATTTCAGTTGGCAGATAACCGTGCATTTCCATCACAATCGGCCATACGGTTAGATAAGCAAAGAAAGCACCGGAACAGGCGCCGAAGATCACGACGTTGCCTAAATAGCGGGTGTTTTTCAAAATTTGCCCATAAGATACCGCAGCATGTTCACTGTGTGTATGCTGACGCTTGCCTGGCACAAAGTACAAGGTCATCAATATCAGTAGAAAAGCGATAACACACAAAGAGATAAAGATTGCACGCCAGCCTAATTCGTTCAGAATGTAAGCGCCAAGGATCGGTGCTAATGCAGGCGATAATGCAACCAGTGGCATAATGTTGCTGAAAATACCTTGGGCTTTATCGGCATCATATTGTTCAACCACAATCGCTTGCCAAATAACCCCTGCACTACAGGCGCCAATCGCTTGGAAGAAGCGCGCGGTATTGAGCATCAGGATAGAATCACTGTTGGCAATAAACACGCTGGCAATGGCAAACACCACTAGGCCAAAGATCAGTGCCCAACGTTTGCCGATTTTATTGACTAAGGGGCCATAAAGTAGCTGACCTAAGGCAAGACCCGCCAGGAAACAGGTCAGCGACATCGCCACCTGTGATGGGGTACTGCTAAGTGAGCCTTCAATTGCTTTGAAAGCAGGCAAATACATGTCAGTGGCAATAAAGCCGAGCATGCTCAACATGGCTAAATAGAATAGAAACATAAAGAACTTTATGTTTACAAAGGTGTTACTAGACGTTTTCATAAAATAATCGGGTCGGATTGACTAAAGCGTGCAGTCTAATGACTTGTTAAATCTATTGGAAACGTTTATTTTTGACTTGTGCTATCAATTATTTTCATTGGAACGGACGTCAGCTATGCTCTCAGAACAAGCGCTAGAACTCATAGATATTGTGGCTCGTGTAGGAAGTTTCACCGCGGCGGCGAATCGGCTGCATAAAGTGCCCTCTGCCGTGAGCTACGCGGTCAAGCAAATAGAAGAAGAACTCGGCGTCATTCTTTTCGAACGTCATCATCGCAGCGTAACCTTAACGCCTGCGGGTGAACATTTTGTTAAGCAAGCCAGAACCTTGCTTACGCAGATGGACGAGATGAAGCGTGGCACGCAGCGCGTAGCCAACGGTTGGCAACCGACCTTGTCCATCGCGCTGGATAATATCGTCCGTGCCGATAGGATCAGCGTATTGATTGCTGACTTCTATCGGCATTTCCATGATATTGAATTGATTATTCGCATTGAGGTCTTTAACGGCGTTTGGGAAGCACTTGCCACGGGCCGCAGTGACATTGCAATTGGTGCAACAACCGCAATTCCGGTCGGCGGCGTGTACCAATATAAAGACATGGGCGATATTGAGTGGGCTTTTTTAGTCAGCAAAAATCATCCATTGGCCAATATTGACCGTCCGCTAAGCGACGATGAGCTGCGCCCTTTCCCATCGATTTGCCTAGAAGACACCTCAAGGGAAATTCCAAAACGTATGACCTGGTTGCTCGAAAATCAACGTCGCCTCGTTGTACCCGATTGGATCCGCGCCATTAACTGTTTCCGCGAAGGTTTAGGCGTTGGTTATATGCCAGTGCACTTAGCAAGTGTGTTTATTAAAGCGGGTGCGCTGGTTGAGAAACAGCTAGAAAATCCTAAGCAGACCAGCCCTTGCTGTCTCGCGTGGAATGCCGACAAGATGTCGCCTGCGCTCGCTTGGGTGCTGGAATATCTGGGCGATACTGAAAAATTGCATAAAGAGTGGCTGGCTTAAGCTTGGTTTAAACTCAATATGCTGATCTAGTCCTTATACTTGGCATTGAAATTAGCATTGGACTTGTCTTTGAAATCGGCATTGAAATTAACATTGAACTTGAAATAAGTTTTAACCAAGCATTCATGTGCTTAGTGGATAAAGATACGGATGCAGCCATCTCAATCCTCAGCGCTTAGCACTTAGCACTTAAGATTGATATGGGAGATGAGGTAAAATTTTTAAGATTAACAATTTGTTATTCATGGTTCTATGACTTTCACCCGTATCTCAGGTACGGTATCATGAATGCAGTTAAGTTCGTTTTAGGATTTTACGGGAACTTAGTGTGCTGTAAAAAATCAAAATGATCAGTTTGGAAATGTGTCAACGGAGATCAACATGACCCAAGAAACCTTATATTCGACAAGTGCGTCAACACTGGAAGTGAACAAACTTCTTAAAAACACTTATATGCTGTTGTCAATGACATTGGCCTTCTCTGCCCTGTGCGCTGGCTTGGCAATGGCATTAAATATCAGTCCATTACTCTCCATTGGCTTATCCATTGGTGGCCTAGTGCTGTTGTTTGTGACCTTACGTAAAGCCGAGTCTGCAGCGGGTATCTTCTGGGTATTTGCCTTTACTGGTATGGAAGGCGCGTCACTGGGCTACATGTTAAATCACTACGCAGGCATGGCAAACGGTCCACAACTGATCATGCAAGCACTGGGGTTAACGTCAGTGATTTTCGTTGCGTTATCAGCCTATGCGGTGACCACTAAGAAAGATTTCTCTTTTCTACGTGGGTTCTTGTTCGCTGGCTTGATTGTGGTGATTGCTGCAGCCGTAATTAACATCTTTATGGGTAACAGCATTGCCTTTATGGCGATTAACGCCGGTATTGCATTATTGATGACAGGTTTTATTCTGTTTGATACTAGCCGAATTGTGAACGGTGGCGAGACGAATTACATTCGCGCAACTATCTCATTATACTTAGATTTCTTAAACCTCTTCATCGCGCTGTTGCACCTTATGGGCATAGGCAACGATGACTAATCCTAGTTAGCGATTTTTAGCTTAACTTGCGTTAGAATGGCCCTACTTTTAGGGCCATTTTTATTTTAAATGAGCAAATTTATTATCCAAGTGAACGGGCCCGCTTATGGCACGTCGGCTAGTGTTAACGCCTTACGCTTTTCCCAAGCTGCACTTTTGGCTGGGCATCAGATTATCTGTGTGTTTTTTTATCAAGACGGCGTGTATAACTCCACAGATTTAAGCTTACCCGCCTCCGATGAAAACGATGTGATCAGTGACTGGAAACAGCTCGCGCAATCCCATCAGCTCCCGTTAGTCAATTGCGTTTCAGCAGCGCTGCGCCGTGGGATTGTGAGCAAGCAAGATGCCAGCGAGAATGGCCTGAGCCACTGGAATGTGGGCGAGTCATTTATCATGGGCGGTTTAGGCGAGCTTGTCACCGGCATTGAATCGGCCGATCGTTTGATCAGTTTTTAACTCTCAGGGTGACTATGAAAAAATTGTGTATCCTATTTCGCTGTTCGCCACACGGTACTGTTCGTGGCCGCGAAGGTTTAGATCTCGCCCTGCTGAGCGCCAGCTTTGAGCAAGAAGTGAGTTTAGTCTTTGTCGATGAAGGTGTGCTGCATTTGATTAAAGATCAACAGCCTGAGCTTATCGGCGCTAAAGATTACATCTCCACCTTTAAAGCACTGCCGCTGTACGATATCGAGTCGGTATTTGTCTGTAAGCAATCCTTAGCCGACTACGGCTTAAGCCATGGCTTACTGTCAGTTCCTGTTACTGTGGTCAACGATGAGGCCATCGCTGCCCATTTAAAACAGGTGGATGAGGTCTTAGTATTCTGATGATTTTACATCATATTCAAACATCTCCCAGCCGAGATAGTGCGTTGAAACTCTGCTTACGTTACGCCTGTAAGGAAGATGCGATTCTACTATCGAGCGATGGCGTGAACGCGTTACTGCTGCGTCAATGGGCAATGGCATTATCGCCCTTCAAGCTCATGGTCTTAAAAGACGATGTCGTCGCACGCGGCCTATCTGAGCGTTTAAAGAACGTGACGCTTATCGATTACAATGAGTTTGTGGCTCAATCATTACTCCATGACAAGGTGATAACGTGGTAAATCCATTGCAATTTAATGGCGCAGAAATCGCCCGTGACCATCAAGGTTATTTAAAAGATCTCAACGATTGGCAACCAGATATGGCTTTACTATTGGCGGCAGAAGAGCAAATCGTGCTTACGCCCGCCCATTGGGAAGTGATTAACTTTGTTCGCGATTTTTATCTTGAATACAAAACGAGCCCTGCTATTCGCGTATTAGTCAAAGCTATTGGCCAAGCTTTAGGGCCAGACAAAGGCAATTCAAAATACTTATATACCTTGTTCCCTATTGGCCCTGCAAAACAAGCGACCAAAATTGCAGGCCTGCCAAAGCCAGCTAAATGCATTTAATCGTATAGGTTAAGTCATCACACTTAACTCAATATCGAACGTAAGCGTCAAATGTGAGCATTGAACATAAACATGGCACAAACAAAAAAGGCATGTTCCCTTGGGAAACATGCCTTTCTTTTTACTTGAACAAAGTTAATAGGGTTATTTGACGTTTTCTAACACAACCCAGACGGCTTTGCCTATGGTCGCCAACATCACCGCAAAAAATACAGCAATGACAGCGGTATAGGAAAGCCAACGGAGATAGCGCTGGCCTTTATCCATAGTATTATTTTGCGTTCCATTAGCCTATTTGAGTCAAGCCGCCCATGTATGGACGCAGCACTTCTGGGATTGTGATACTGCCATCGGCATTTTGATAGTTTTCTAAAATAGCGACTAAGGTACGACCCACAGCTAAACCGGAACCGTTTAAGGTATGCAGTAACGCGGGCTTATTGTCTGCTTTCACGCGGTAGCGCGCTTGCATACGACGGGCTTGGAAATCCTTCATGTTTGAGCAAGAAGAAATTTCACGATAAGTGTTTTGTGCAGGTAACCAGACTTCGATGTCGTAGGTTTTGCTTGAGCCAAAGCCCATATCGCCAGTACATAAAATCACAGTACGGTACGGTAGACCTAAACGTTGCAATACCGTTTCAGCATGACCTGTTAGCGCTTCGAGCGCCGCCATTGAATCTTCCGGCTTAACGATTTGCACCATTTCAACTTTATCGAACTGATGCTGACGGATCAGACCGCGAGTGTCTTTGCCGTATGAGCCCGCTTCGCTGCGGAAACATGCGGTATGCGCGGTTAATTTAATCGGCAGCTCGTCTTCATCAACAATGCTATCGCGCACTAAGTTGGTTAATGGCACTTCGGCCGTTGGGATCAAGCTCAAACCCTGACCTTCTTCGGTGGCAGGTTTCGTGTGGAACAAGTCTTCACCAAACTTAGGCAGTTGACCTGTGCCCAGCAAGCTTGCCTCGTTAACCAGTAACGGCACATAGGCTTCGGTATAACCGTGCTCTGTGGTGTGCAAGTCCAGCATGAACTGACCAATGGCGCGGTTTAAGCGAGCAACTTGGCCTTTCATCACGATGAAACGTGAGCCAGTTATTTTCACTGCATTTTTAAAATCTAAACCGTTTAAGCCTTCGCCTAAATCGATATGATCTTTAATTGGGAAATCAAACGTGCGTGGCGTACTCCAGCGGCGAACTTCAACGTTCTCCGTTTCATCGGCACCGATTGGCGCGGATTCGTCTGGCAGGTTGGGCATTGACATGGCAATGGCATTGACTTCTTCAAGCACGGCCGCCAGTTCAATCTTTTTGGCATCCAGCTGTGAACCTAAATCGCCCACTTGCGCCATGATCGCTTCAACATCTTCACCACGGGCTTTAGCTTGGCCAATGGATTTGGAGATGGCATTACGCGACGCTTGTAATTCTTCGGTAGCCACTTGCAGTGACTTACGCTTTTCTTCTAATTGAGTGAGGTGAGCTATGTCTAAAATAAAGCCACGGGTGGCCAGTCGCTCAGCGGTAACTTCTAATTCGTTGCGCAAAAATTTAGGATCTAACATGTGATATATTCTTAATAGTTAAATGCGAGAAAAAACCAGTTGCTGACCTAAGTACACCATGAATAAACATAGACTTAGATTCAACACCACATTCAAAGTCGCCTTCAGCCAATCCCCTTCTTGCAACAGCAATAAGGTTTCATTAGAGAAAGTCGAAAACGTTGTCAAAGCGCCCAACAGGCCGATACCGATCAGCGCTTTGAGTTCTGGGCTGATATGACTCATTTGCCCCAGTGCGTAAATTACGCCCATTAAAAATGAACCGAGGACATTAACCAACAGTGTACCAAAAGGAAAACTGCTGCCAAATACTTGGATCATGAATATTGAAATAAGATAGCGAAAAACAGCCCCAATTGAACCACCTAGCGCCACAAGTAAGAAATTATTCATATCTTTTATGCTCGCTGGCTTGATCTAACTGGGCTAATTGCGCCAACTTATCTTTGATTCGCTTCTCGAACCCTCGCTCAGTCGGAAAATAAAACTGCGCTGTTTGCAGGGATTCTGGGAAATAATTTTCACCACTGGCATAGGCATTGGCTTCATCGTGGGCATATCGATACCCTGCTCCCATGCCAATGTCTTTCATTAACTGAGTCGGTGCATTGCGTAAATGGTGCGGTACTTCGACTTGCCCAGTATCGCGAGCTAACTCACGCGCGGCCTTAAATGCGGTATAGACAGCATTGCTCTTTGGCGCGCTGGCAAGATAAACAATGGCTTGCGCTATTGCTCGCTCGCCTTCGGCTGGGCCAACACGGTGAAAACAATCCCAAGCATTAAGCGCTATGGTCATCGCCGCAGGATCGGCATTGCCGACATCTTCAGAGGCAATCGCCAGTAAGCGCCTTGCGACATACAGCGGATCGCCGCCGCCTTCTAATATTCGACAAAACCAATACAGCGCCGCATCGGGTGCTGAACCGCGGATTGATTTATGGACGGCTGAGATTAAATCGTAAAACTGATCGCCGTTCTTATCGAATCCGGCAACTTGGTGCCCCGCCACTTGGATCAACATCTCAGTGGTAAAGGTGCCGCCATCGACGAGCATATCGCTCATCAACTCAATAAGATTTAAAGCCTTACGGGCATCACCATCACAAAGTTGCGCCAGAGTGGTGAGTACATCGGTTGGCATCACAAATTGGCGTTGGCCTAAGCCGCGCTCGGTATCGCTTAAGGCTTGAGTCACTATATGGGCAATCTCATCATGGCTTAAGCGCTTGATAAGATAAACCCGTGCCCGCGAGAGCAAGGCATTGTTGATTTCAAAGGATGGGTTTTCAGTGGTCGCACCGATAAAAATCACAGTGCCATCTTCAATAAATGGCAGAAAGGCATCCTGCTGGCTTTTATTGAATCGGTGGACTTCATCGACAAACAATAACGTGCGTTGACCACGGGATTCAGCCACGGCTTTCGCTTGCTCAATCGCTGCGCGAATATCTTTGACGCCAGAGGTGACCGCAGAGATGCGTTCAACGTGCGCATTTGAATAATGTGCAATTAATTCGGCTAAGGTCGTTTTACCTGTGCCCGGCGGCCCCCACAACATCATGGAATGGGCGCGCCCCGCTTCCAATGCTTTGCGTAGCGGCTGGTCTTCACCCAGTAAATGGGCTTGGCCTATGTACTCAGCGATCGTTCTTGGCCGCATGCGTGCGGCCAAGGGACGAAAGTCGGGGGCGAAATTAAAGGATAAACTGCTCACGCTATCGCCTAGTGCGCTGTTTTACGACGTTGATCATCAACATCGACATTATCAGGCAGCACAAAGCTGAACAGCGCTTTGTCTTTATCAGTAATCGCTTGCTGATTGCTCAAATCAAATTGGCTCAAAATACCTTTGTCATCGGCAACATTAAAGTTGGCTAACTGGGCATTTTTGAAACACACCTTGACAGACAAAATACCCGAATCAATCGCCTTAGGTTTGATCTCATAGCAGTCTTGTTGCTTAGTGACTGAATACTGTGACCAAGTGGCATCGTCGCGGTGGACTAACAAGGCGATAGGCGAAGCATTAATGGCCTCGGCAAAATCCATGATGACCACTTCTTCGGCGAAGGGATTGTAGATCCATAAATCTTTACCATCGGCGACAATTTGCGATTCATCGGGCTGAGTTAAATGCCAATAAAACTGATTTGGATAGGCCAATGCAAAGATACCAGAACCCGTCTGAATGACCTTTTTATTGACGTCAGTGACGGTTTGTTTGAAATCGGCTTTTAGTGAAGCAGTACCAATTAACTTGTCTCTTAACTGCTGCGCATCATCGGCAAACACAGTCGCGCTAAATAGTAAAGGTGAAGCTAACAACACAGCGCATAATCGTTTTTTCATTTTATTCCTTACCCTGTAAAACCCTTGGGTGTATCAAAGCCACGCCTTAGCGCGGCTTAATAATGTTTTGGTGCCGGCGGCGCTAAGACTTCACGGTTACCGTTGTGGCCTTGAGCCGAAACGATACCTTGGGCTTCCATCTGTTCAATAATGCGCGCTGCACGGTTATAACCAATCTTAAATTTACGCTGTACGCTTGAAATCGAGCCGCGACGGGTTTCAGTCACAAAGGCGACGGCTTCATCGTAGAGTGGATCATATTCTTCATCGGTTTCTGCGGTTTCACCCGGTAGTAAGACTTGCTCACCATCGCTGGCACCATTGAGAATTTCATCGATATATTGCGGTTTACCACGGGCACACCAATCGGCAACAACGCGGTGAACTTCATGGTCATCAACAAAGGCGCCATGGACACGGTTTGGAACCGCGGTACCCGGTGGTAGGAATAACATATCCCCCATACCGAGTAAGGTTTCAGCACCCTGTTGGTCTAAAATGGTGCGCGAATCGATACGCGATGATACTTGGAACGCCATACGTGTCGGAATGTTAGCTTTAATCAAGCCAGTAATCACATCCACTGACGGTCTTTGGGTTGCTAGGATCAAATGTATGCCTGCGGCACGGGCCTTTTGCGCGATACGGGCAATCAACTCTTCCACTTTTTTACCGACAATCATCATCATGTCGGCAAATTCATCGACCACGACAACAATCGATGGCAGCTTATCTAACGCAGGCGCTTCAGGCTCCATGCTGTCGGATGACTTCCACATAGGATCTAAAATCACTTCGCCATTGGCTTTCGCCTCGGCAATTTTGGCGTTATAGCCCTTGATGTTACGCACGCCCATCATAGACATTAGCTTGTAGCGACGTTCCATCTCGCCCACACACCAACGCAGTGCATTGGCGGCCTCTTTCATATCGGTAACCACTTCACAGAGCAAATGCGGAATGCCTTCATAGACAGACAGTTCCAACATCTTGGGGTCGATCATGATAAAGCGCACATCTTCTGGGCCAGACTTATACAGTAAGCTGGTGATCATCACGTTTACGCCCACAGACTTACCAGAACCTGTGGTACCGGCAACTAATAAATGCGGCATTTTTCCAAGGTCAACCACGACTGGGTCGCCGGCAATATCTTGGCCTAACACCATAGTTAAGTTGGATTTACTGTCGGTAAAGGCGGCGCAATCTAACACATCGCGCATAAACACGGTTTCGCGGAATTTGTTCGGCAATTCGAGTCCGACATAAGCCTTGCCTGGGATAACTTCAACCACGCGCACACTTTCAGCCAGCAGTGAACGGGCTAAATCCTTCGACAGATTAGAGATTTTTGACGCTTTAACGCCAGGCGCTAATTCTAATTCGAAGCGCGTGATCACAGGACCTGGATACACACCCACCACATTGGCGATGATGTTGAAATCGGCTAACTTCACTTCAACTAGACGAGCGACTTGATCTAACTCTTCTGGGCTGATCGGGTTTTTCTTACGATCTGGCACATCAAGCAAATTGATACTGGGTAACGGGTCCATTGGTTTTTTTGGCGCGGGTTTATCTTCTTGTCCCGGTAACACCACAATGCCATCCACAATCTTCGCTTTTTGATCTTGCTTCTTACGCTGGGCTTGATTCACGGCGCCCGTTGAGGCTTTTGTATCAAAATCAATGACGTCATCATCGGTAAAGCCTAAGCTTTCATCGTCATCTTCCGCCAAGGTTTGGCTGTTAAACACTGGCTCATTGTCGTCGTGATCGAATGAATGAGAATTGAAATCGGCTCTTTCTTGCTCATCATTTCTTGCATGTTGAGGTTCAGCTAACCAAGGTGGCGCTTCAAAATTGCCATGGGCGGCAAAATCCTCTTGATCGATTTGAGGCTCAACCCTTTGTGCATTTTTGCTTTTACTGCCATTCAAACTCAAAATTTTTGCAAGGGCCGATAGCTTGGTTTTTTGCGGCGCAACTTCTTCAATATTAATGCTTTCGGTAATAAACCCTTCATCTGCGGCAGTAGACAGGGTTGGGGTTATTTCGGCTCTGCGGCCAATATGACGTTCACGCACCTTTGGCGTTGCAACGACTGGCGGCTTCTCAAGCACGTATTGTGATTCGCGGCGCTGTTTAAACTTATCAACCACAGACATAAAACCACGGGTATCTTCGGTTTCACGCTCACGTTTCATCGCTTGCGGTAATAATTTAAGTTTCTTATAAATCCAAATAGAGATTAAGCCGATTTTCTCGACCACGGTCAGCCAGCTGATCCCCGTCAACAGGGTAAAGCCAGAACCTAAGAAGCACAGCAGCAATAAGGTGGTGCCGAGTTTATTAAAATACGGCAGCATGGCTTGGCCGATCACATCGCCCGCCACCCCGCCTGCCGAAAACTCGTAGATATTGTTGGCGTTCATACTCGCCAACGCAGAAAACCCAAGGATGATCAGCAAAAATCCAATCAATCTCAGGGCCACTGAAAAGTAATCAACTTCGAGCAAATGATGGGCGCGTTTGAACAGCAGCCAGCCGGTCGACGCGACAATGATTGGCATGATGTAAGCCGTGACGCCGAAGAAATATAACAGAATATCGGCTATCCAAGCCCCTACTGCTCCGGTCCAGTTTTTAATATCGCCTTGAAAATGCGACTGACTCCAACCAGGATCAGACGGACTAAAACTCGTCAATGCGAGTAAAATATAAGTGGCGAGGACACAACAAATGATAAGTCCGCCTTCCAGCAGACGTTGCAGGCCAGTGAGCGTGCGTACACTATTTCCTTGAGACAAACGACGTAATCCATAAAAAGTGAAAACAGGTGGCCTAACGATACCAGAATCCCACTAAATGTGGAGCACATTAGCCTGTTTTTCTGTGCAGAATTGGCCATGATTGGCAAAAATTAACCTATTGGGGTGTTTAAGTGTGCTTTTGGAGAGGAATGAGTTATTACACAAACACTTCCGTTAACAACTCTGCTTAAAAATGCCACAAAAATAAGCCCCTAAGTTGGCGAACTTAAGGGCTATAACAAGGTTAGTCGTCGTAGTTGTTTAACGGGATAGTTGTGCTGACTTAAACAATAAATAAGGGGCCTAAGCCCCTTATTGTAAAACCAAACAATCAGGGTAATTTAGATATCTGAGAGTAGATGATTTATCGCTACGCGACTGGTGTGTTTAACCTCTTCCATCACGACATAAGTGCGCGTGTCGGAAACAGAAGGTAATTTCAACAAGGTTTCACCTAACAAGCGACGATAAGCCGACATATCTGAAACACGAGTTTTCAGTAAGTAGTCAAAATCGCCTGAAACCAGATGACATTCTTGAATGTCGTCGAGTAACTGCACTGCACGGTTAAACTTATCAAACACTTCGGGAGTATCACGGCTTAAGGTGATTTCCACGAATACCAGTAGGGATGCACCCAGGAAATGAGGATTGACCAATGCGGTATAGCCATTGATATAACCTTGCTTTTCGAGTCGTTTCACTCTTTCTAAACACGGAGTTGGACTAAGTCCGACTCTTTTTGATAATTCCACATTAGAAATGCGGCCATCAAGTTGTAATTCGTTAAGAATGTTGCGATCGATGCGATCCAAGTCTTTTACAGGACTCTTTTTATTATATGCCATTTATTTAACCTTGCTTTATCACTAAAACAACATTTTATTCTACGTATGCCGAAAGTTCAGCAGCATAAACTGCGTCGCCGATACTATACTAGATATCCCTGAATTAATCACGTTCAGGTCACGATAAAATAACAATTATGCCCATTAAAAGTGGGTTTTCAGGCAATTGAGGCTCAAAGATGATTATTGGTGTTCCCAAGGAAATTAAAAACCACGAATATCGTGTCGGTATGGTTCCTTCTAGTGTTCGCGAGTTAGCGATCAAAGGTCACGAAGTTTTTGTAGAAACAAATGCTGGCACAGGTATTGGTTTTTCAGATCAAGATTATATTGATGCTGGCGCCACAATTTTAGCGACTGCTGCTGAAGTTTTTGCTAAAGCGCAGATGATTGTAAAAGTAAAAGAGCCTCAAGCAGTTGAACGCGCTATGTTGCGTCACGATCAGATTTTATTTACTTATCTGCATCTTGCGCCAGATTTACCGCAAACTGAAGATTTAATTAAAAGTGGTGCCGTATGTATCGCTTACGAAACTGTGACTGACGACCGTGGTGGCCTGCCCTTACTTGCCCCAATGTCAGAAGTTGCTGGCCGTATGTCTATCCAAGCTGGCGCTATGGCATTAGAGAAATCATCTGGTGGTCGCGGTATGTTACTGGGCGGCGTACCAGGGGTTGAACCAGCTAAAGTCGTCATTATTGGTGGCGGCATGGTTGGTACTAACGCAGCGCAAATGGCTGTTGGTTTAGGCGCTGATGTTGTAGTACTTGATCGCAGTATTGATGCACTACGTCGCTTAAATGTGCAATTCGGCTCTGCCGTAAAAGCCATTTACTCTACTGCTGATGCGATTGAACGTCATGTTATTGAAGCCGATCTTGTGATCGGTGGCGTACTGATCCCAGGTGCTGCGGCACCTAAATTGGTTACCCGTAGCATGATTTCACGTATGAAGCCGGGCAGTGCCATCGTTGACGTAGCAATCGATCAAGGCGGCTGTGTTGAAACGTCACACGCAACGACTCACCAAGATCCGACTTATATCGTTGACGATGTTGTGCATTACTGTGTGGCGAACATGCCAGGTGCGGTTGCTCGCACTTCCACTTTCGCACTTAACAATGCAACGCTACCGTATATTCTTAAGTTAGCTAACTTAGGCTATAAAGAAGCGCTGTTGCAAGACAAGCACTTACTCAATGGCTTAAACGTGATGCACGGTAAAGTGGTCTGTAAGGAAGTGGCTCACGCCCTGAACTTAGCGTTCACCTCTCCAGTTACATTACTGGCATAAGCATTTAATTAGCTTAAGCTTTCGGTGGAACATTGCGTTTGCTTCACCTAGCAAATGATCCAAATCGGCCTCGACTCTGTTGAGGCTGATTTTTTATTGGCCAGAACCAAAGCTCAAGCATGCGAATCGATAATCTCCCGTATCCAAACTTGTCTCGTGCTTTCGTTAGTGATGCCCTCTCAAGCTGTTTATTTGGCCGTAGTAAAGTAAAAATGACACTCTGAATACCAAAGCGCACTGACTCGATTAGCGCAATCTAAAAGAATCGCCCTCCAACACTTTACCCCCACAGGTAAATTCCCTACAATCCTTGCAATTTGCTAAAGGCACGGAGATAAAAATGAGCCAGGTCAGACATTGTAACTTATTGATTTTGGGTTCAGGCCCAGCAGGATATACCGCAGCCGTTTATGCTGCGCGTGCTAATTTAAAACCTGTGATGATCACAGGTATGCAGCAAGGTGGTCAATTAACCACTACGACTGAAGTTGAAAACTGGCCAGGTGACGCGGATGACTTAACTGGTCCAGCGTTGATGGAACGTATGCAGAAGCATGCTGAAAAGTTCGATACTGAAATCTTGTTCGATCACATCAACGAAGTGACCTTAACCGAGCGCCCTTTCCGTTTGAAAGGCGATAACGGCGAGTACACCTGTGATGCGCTGATCATCGCAACTGGCGCTTCTGCCCGTTACTTAGGATTAGAGTCAGAAGAAGCATTCAAGGGCCGCGGTGTATCAGCCTGTGCGACCTGTGATGGTTTCTTCTATCGCAATCAAAAGGTCGCTGTGATCGGTGGCGGTAACACTGCCGTTGAAGAAGCATTGTACTTAAGCAATATTGCCGCTGAAGTGCATCTGATCCACCGTCGTGACAACTTCCGCTCAGAAAAAATCTTAATCGACCGTCTGATGGACAAAGTTGCCAATGGCAACATCATCCTTCATTTAGATCAAACCATGGATGAAGTGGTTGGTGATGCTATGGGTGTAAACGGCCTGAAGATGAAGAGCACTAAAGATGGCTCAATCACTGACTTAGCCGTTGCTGGTGTGTTCGTCGCGATTGGTCACAGCCCTAATACCGGTATTTTTGAAGGCCAGTTGGAAATGAACCACGGTTATTTAAAAGTACAGAGCGGTTTGCAAGGTAACGCCACGCAAACCAGTATCGAAGGTGTTTATGCTTGTGGTGATGTGATGGACCAACATTATCGTCAAGCGATTACTTCTGCGGGCACAGGCTGTATGGCCGCACTCGATGCAGAGCGTTATTTAGACGCTAAGAAGTAACTAGACTCAATTTTTCAACGAATAGCAGGCTTAGCCTGCTATTTTTTTAGCCCAAAATCCTTAAGCGATTACAAAAAATTTTGTGAGTTTTCCAATCAGTACTGTTCACGCGTGCACATGTTTTTCCTTCACGATGCTTAATCTTGTACCAGTCAGATGAGCGCTTATAAGTGTTTAGGTAAATAACATCATTGGGTTAAGTCAAAAATGGCGCACAAAAAAAGGGACCAAATGGTCCCTTCTCTACAGCAACAAACTAATTTCTTAGTTTAACGCTTCTTTTGCTTTTTCAACTAAAGTTGCAAATACAACTTTGTCGAATACAGCGATGTCAGCCAAAATCTTACGATCGATTTCGATAGACGCCTTTTTCAGACCGTTGATGAAACGGCTGTAAGACAGACCATTTTGGCGAGCGGCAGCATTAATACGTGCAATCCAAAGTTGACGGAATTGACGTTTTTTCTGACGACGGTCACGATAAGCATATTGACCAGCTTTAGTTACTGCTTGAACAGCAACACGGTAAGTACGGCTACGAGCGCCATAATAACCTTTAGCTAGTTTTAAAACTTTCTTGTGACGAGCACGAGCGGTTACACCACGCTTAACTCTTGGCATTTTCTAAACTCCTAAATTAAGCGTAAGGTAATTGACGCGCGATTGCTGGAACGTCAGCTTTTGATACTAAACATTTGGCACGTAAGTGACGTTTACGTTTAGTGCTTTTTTTCGTCAAAATGTGACGTAAGTGTGCTTGCTTGCGCTTGAAACCATTAGCGGTTTTCTTAAAACGCTTCGCTACACCCTTGTCTGTTTTCATTTTAGGCATTTCTAAAACTCCGCATTGGGATGTTTAATAAAAAGCAAGGCGAGCAAAGGCCATAGACCTTTGCTACTTTAAGTTTTGCCCTACTTATTTCTTTTTAGGCGCTAGCACCATAATTGCTTGTCGGCCTTCCATTTTCGGGAAAGATTCAACAACCGCATACTCGTCCAAATCAGCCTTGATACGGTTCAATAGATCCATACCCAGGTTTTGGTGTGCCATTTCGCGACCTCGGAAACGTAGCGTAATCTTCGCTTTGTCCCCGTCTTCCAGAAAACGTATCAGGTTGCGTAGTTTTACCTGATAGTCGTTTTCGTCAGTTCCAGGACGGAATTTAATTTCCTTGACCTGAACCTGCTTTTGCTTCTTCTTTTGTTCCTTGGCTGACTTAGCCTTATCAAAAAGGAACTTACCGTAGTCCATAATGCGACATACTGGAGGTTCAGCATTTGGGCTGATTTCTACCAGGTCTACACCTGCTTCATCTGCCAAATTCTGAGCATCTCTGATGCTTACCACACCAATAGCTTCACCATCAATGCCAGTTAAGCGTACTTCAGGTACACCTGTGATTTCTTCATTGATTCTATTAGGGGCCGGCTGACGCCCTGCTGTTTTTTTGATCTTTATGACCTATTCCTCCAACAATTTGAGACTACGGAGCGAAATCTGTTGATGGATTTTAGTGGCGAAATCTTCAAGTCGCATCTTACCTAAATCGATACCATCACGGGTACGCACCGCTACTTCCTTATTTTCCATTTCTTGATCGCCAACGACCAACAAATAAGGGACACGCCTTAAGGTGTGTTCGCGTATTTTAAAGCCTATTTTCTCATTCCTCAAGTCAAAAGACGCTCGAATACCTTGTTCTTTGAAGAATTTTACGACTTCTTCAACATAATCAGCCTGTTTATCAGTGATATTCATCACGACAACTTGCATTGGGGCTAACCAAGTTGGGAAACGTCCTGCATATTCTTCTATCAAGATACCCAAGAATCGTTCCAAAGAGCCTAAAATGGCACGATGGATCATCACTGGGGTCTGACGGCTATTATCTTCGGCAACGTAAGTTGCACCAAGACGGCTTGGCAACGCATAATCGAGCTGCACAGTACCACATTGCCACGCACGGTCCAAACAATCGTGTAAAGTAAATTCGATTTTTGGTCCGTAGAACGCGCCTTCACCTGGCAAAATGGTGAATTCAATATTATTGTCACGCAGAGCTTGCTTAAGCGCTTCTTCCGCTCTGTCCCACATCGCATCGTCACCGATACGTTTTTCTGGGCGAGTCGACAGTTTCACCACTATATTTTCAAAGCCGAAGGTGGCGTATGTATCGTAAACCATCTGGATACAAGCACTCACTTCCTCTTGAACTTGGCTGTCAGTACAGAAAATATGCGCGTCATCTTGGGTAAAGCCACGTACGCGCATTAATCCGTGTAACGAACCAGAAGGTTCATTACGGTGACAGCAACCAAACTCAGCCATACGTAATGGCAGGTCGCGGTAAGATTTCAACCCTTGGTTGAAGATCTGCACATGGCCTGGGCAGTTCATTGGCTTGATAGCATATTCACGGTTTTCGCTGCTGGTAGTGAACATGGCTTCTGAGTATTTATCCCAGTGACCAGAACGTTCCCACAACACGCGGTCCATCATTAATGGACCTTTTACTTCTTGGTAAGTGTATTGGTTTAACTTACGGCGAATGAATCTTTCTAATTCGAGGAAGATGCTCCAACCGTCGTTGTGCCAGAACACCATACCCGGTGCTTCTTCTTGCATATGATACAAGTCGAGCTGCTTACCGATTTTACGGTGGTCACGCTTAGCCGCTTCTTCAAGACGGGTTAAGTGTGTGCTCAAAGCTTTTTTGTCAGCCCAAGCAGTACCATAGATACGTTGCAACATCTTGTTTTCTGAGTTGCCACGCCAGTAAGCGCCAGCAATGCTCATTAATTTGAAATGTTGGCAGAAACGCATGTTAGGTACGTGCGGTCCACGACACATGTCTGTGTATTCTTCGTGATGATACAGCGCAGGCGTCGCGTCTTTGCTGATGTTTTCATCCAGAATGGCAATCTTATAATCTTCGCCACGCGCCGCGAATGTATCGCGCGCTTCTTGCCAGCTAACCACACATTTTACTACGTCATAGTTAGTTTTGGCCAGTTGAAGCATGCGCTTTTCTAAGGCGTCGATGTCATCTTGAGTCAACTTGTGCTCAAGGTCGATATCATAGTAGAAGCCGTTATCGATAACTGGACCAATCGCCATCTTGGTTTCTGGCCACATTTGCTTAATCGCGTGACCTAATAAATGCGCGCAAGAATGGCGAAGAATTTCAACACCTTCTTCGTCTTTGGCGGTAATGATTGATAGTTCTGCATCGGTTTCAATGAGATCGCAAGCATCTTTTAATTCGCCATTAACGCGGCCAGCGATACAAGCTTTCGCTAAACCAGGGCCAATATCGGCGGCAACATCGAGGGTCGATACAGCATGAGCAAACTCGCGTTTGCTACCATCGGGAAGTGTAATTACAGGCATGAAATGTCCTTTCCAGTGGTGACCCACACGTAGGGCCACTTGGTTTTAGTTAATGTAAGAGAAATGCTCGCTAGGTTAAGACAGTACAGGAGTCTTAGCCGCCTTGCGTAGCAGGGCGTTTATTCTAAGGGATTGTAGCTAAAAGGCGCAAGCATATTGGCCAGAATTGGGATTGAAAGCAAAAAGCAAATTCATGATTTTGCAGTGTCTTGGTAACTTAGCGGTCATCTAACTCCCCTATTCTGGCGCCAGTTTATTAGCCATCACTGAAAACATGACAAGGGAGTTGATATGTTGAACTGCATTCTACTGGCTGTGGCACTCACGAACACAGTCGCCGCTTTACCTGAGCCGCAGCATATAAGTACAAACGAACCTCAGATTGATACTCAAGTATTACTCGTTGATATTAAAAGTGAACTTGAGCTACAGATGCAGCGTTTAACGCTGGATATTACCCAAAATGCCCGCGATGGCGTGTTACACAGTAGCGAAATGGAAGGATTAGTCACGGTTAAGGACTAAATGCTAAAAGTGTTGTTGAACAATTAAGCAAAATATTTAACCAGAAGGTCTATCGTGCTGCCTTTTGAGACCGACTTCGTCTAAGTCAGCGCACTGCACTCTGCTGTATACTCAAATAGGAAGCACTTAAATAGAGGCGCTCGAATAGGACGCACATAAACAGCACTCAGGTTTGCAAAACCAACGCGCACAACAATAAGTGCGATGAACGAACTAAGTGTGAGATGTACTGATTGAACTGAGTGATTCGCTCTATTCTATTGGGGCTCTGCTCTATTGTGGCTTTCTTCTATTAGCTATAAGGAGTTACACCATGAGAGTCATGAACAAAGTTATTGCTTGTCCCCACTGCGGGCACCATCAAGATATCAGTATCGATGCCAGCTGCGGAGATCAAGATTATTACGATGATTGCCGAATTTGTTGTAATCCCATTCACTTACGCTTACATATCGACGAATTGAGACGTACCGTTGAGCTGTATATCGATTCAGACGACGAGCAAATCTATTAAACGAGATTGCACTAAAGGCTGCGATGTCATGAAACTAACGGGCTTGTTCGTTAAAACGCCTGGCCAGCACGCGCTCGACAGTGTCGACGATAACTTGCGTTTGGCTGTCGATCTCAATATTGAGTTCATCACCCACTTTATACTGACTTAAATTGGTCAGTTTTAGGGTTTCAGGAATTAAGTGCAACTTAAAGCCGGAGTCACTCACCTCGCCTACCGTTAAGCTGCAGCCGTTAACGCCAACAAAACCTTTATAAAAAATGTAATCCATCCATTTAGGCTCAATGCCCAGTGTCAGATCATAATGCTGTTCTGTATGGCTAATATCAACGACTTTAGCCTTAGTATGGATATGGCCAGAGAGAATGTGACCACCAATCTCACTACCAAAAGTTAACGAACGCTCAACATTAACGCTTTGACCTATAGACAAATTAGCCAGATTCGTCAGTCGCAAGGTCTCTTCCACTACGTCGAAAAATACCCTATCATCAACGACCTGAGTCACAGTAAGACATACCCCGTTATTTGCCACACTTGCACCAATCGCAAGTCCCTCATGCAAATCAGGTTCGAACGCTACCTCAAGGGTATTTAGGCCATCTTTCTTATGTATTGCAACCACCTCGCAGGTGGCTTGAACTATACCTGTAAACATTTTTTGCTCGCTTAATCGTTAAAGGCTGTATTTATGAATAATTCAGGCTATCAAGCCAAACGTTTAATCCAATTGGCGCTGCCGGTGCTAATAGCTCAGGTCACTCAGACCATGATGGGCTTTATTGATACCGTTATGGCGGGCCGTGTTAACGCGGTTGATATGGCCGCTGTTGCGGTCGGCACTAGCCTTTGGTTGCCCGCTATTCTGTTTGTCCAAGGTTTACTGATGGCTTTTACGCCTTTATTTGCCCACTACAATGGGGCGAATAACCAAAAAGCTATCCAACCTTTGGCCTTTCAAGGTGCCTATCTTGCCATCATTGGTGGCATTGGCGTGATGATTTTCCTCGCATCAGCGCCCTTTGTGCTTGGCCATATGGATTTAGAACCAGAATTATACCGCTTAACCATTGGATATCTCGACGGTATTTTATGGGGCGCGCCCGCATTTGTACTTTATCAAGTGCTGCGCGGCTGTAGTGAAGGGATTTCTTACACGTTACCGACTATGGTCATTGGCTTTGTCGGCTTAGCAGTGAACATCCCCGCCAACTACATCTTTATTTATGGACACTTTGGCGTACCTCCGATGGGTGGCGCTGGCTGCGGTATTGCCACTGCCTTGGTTTTTTGGGCCATGCTGATTGCCATGACGATTTATATGCAGCTGCATAAGAAATTCGCGGCCTTGGCTCCTTTCAGTAAATTTCATCGTCCTGACTTTGAAACGATGAAAAAAATGACCAAACTCGGCATGCCGATAGCTATGGCGCTGTTTTTTGAAGTGAGTTTATTTGCCATTATCGCGCTGTTACTCGCCCCATTAGGCGCAACTGTGGTGGCAAGTCACCAGATAGCACTGAACTTTTCTGCCATCGTATTTATGCTGCCGTTATCTATTGGTATCGCGGTATCGATTCGAATTGGTTACTACTTAGGCCGTGATCGCGCCGATATTTCCGCAGTGGTTACCAAAGTGGGTTTATGGCTTGCGCTGTCCCTTGCATTATCAACTGCAGTCTTGACCGTCATATTTAGATTCCAGATTGCAGAGCTTTATAATGGTGATCCTGAAGTTGTCGCTTTAGCCGGCAGCTTGATGTTGATGGCGGCACTGTATCAATTATCGGATTCAGTCCAAGTGGTTGCCGCCGGAGCCCTACGTGGTTATAAAGATACCCGCAGTGCCTTTTATATCACGCTGTTTTCCTATTGGGGCATAGGGATGTCACTCGGTTATACCTTGGCTTATACGGATCATATCGTTCCTGCCATGGGCGCCCATGGTTTCTGGGCCGGATTGATAGCAGGCCTCACCTCGGCGGCGCTGCTATTTTTCATTCGACTGCGTTACATCCAAAAACATGGCGTGCATTTAAGCCTCATCGATGGTGATAGTGTGCATCATTGATAGCATTAACGGCGAGCATCGATGCTCGCCGTTTTGTTTATCGGTTTGATTTCGATGCCTTCTCTAATACCAATCACATTAAATATCTAATCAGTTCAGAGTCTCACAGGATCTAATCAGTTCAGAGTCTCACAGGCATCTCAATCCAAGGCGTATTGACGCAGAAATGGTTATTCCCTTTTAAGTCAATGCAACACAGGAGTGGGATGCCTGCGTGGCTCCCTAAGGGCGGCTGATGTTAACGGCATGGCAACGCGCTTTATACTGCGTTTAAGGCTTTCGACAGAGCACCACTATGCCTTCAAGCCTTCGCCTTGTCTAAAGCGCGTTGAACTCCCGCTGAATGAGCAGATATTTTATACGATTGGTATAAACGAATAAGAAACTGCGGTTTTATCAGCGACTTTGCTGAAACACTGGACAAGTTGCACAGCAATTCACCATTTGACGACAAATTTGATTTTTTTGCTTGCCAGCCCTGCGCTATGCCCCTAATATAGCGCTCGTTCCAAGGCGCAACGCTTTTGAATAGCAAGTTAAAATTTACTATACACCCGTAGCTCAGTTGGTTAGAGCACTACCTTGACATGGTAGGGGTCGGTGGTTCGAGTCCACTCGGGTGTACCACTCTCTTCAAAGAGTCTAAATTTGAAATTCAAACAGTGCACCCGTAGCTCAGTTGGTTAGAGCACTACCTTGACATGGTAGGGGTCGGTGGTTCGAGTCCACTCGGGTGTACCATTTCTTGTTTTATCTCCATTTGTGCTAATTCCTATATATTTACTCAAAACCAATGATTCTCCGTTCTTGAGCAAGTTGTCCCTCTTCATCTTTGAAATTTCTTTATAAATTCAAAACATATTGTTAATGCCGATTTGTGTTGGCTGATTAAGCCTTTGGACTCAGGGAGATATCCATTACAATGAAGTTCATTTTGAGTCCGTGAAACAGATATTCAGCCTATGCCTAAGTCTCATACCCACATGCACCAACATTTGCAGATGCCGCATTCGCGAGTCGAACTGCACACTTTGGCGCGCGAACTTGCCTTCGAGCAAGTGACCATTATTGGTAATGCTTCTGGCAATTGGCAGCCTGCTACTACGGGCACGACATTTATCTTTAACGGCACTCAATGGAATGAGAAAAGTAACCAAAATAATCAGATAGTGAATATCGCTAATGGCGGTTTTGCAGAATCAAAATATGCTTTTGTGGTACAAGGTCACCCGCAAAATGATTTGCTTACCCAAGCTTTGACACAAGTTGCGATTGAATTAACGCCTCAGCTTGGCTGCTGGCCTTCATCTGGCTTAACCACAATCGTGTTGATGCAGCAGTTGTCTCAGCATGTTCAAGTGCAGCGTATGTCGCTGTTTCCGAGTTTAGCAAGGCCCAATGATTTACCGCCTGAAGACCACTTACCGTGTATGGTGCATAACTGGTTAGGCGAGCGGCGGATTGCGCAGATGTTCGCGCCCGCACTCGACTGGCCGGAGTTCACTCTGTCACCGGTTTTTTTAGCAAATTTAGCTACAACAGACAAAGAGAGTTCATCCCAAGCTTCGCAGGTGATTAACTCGGGCAATCCCTTTGATTTACTTGCGCGTTTACAAGAAGCAAACCCATCGACAGATGTGCCACATTCCGTAAAACACATACAATTCGATTGGCTGATTGCGCTGGCTCATACGCCTATCGACGTTTGGCTAAAATATGCAGATTTAAAACAAGTCATCAATGCCGAAGCATTATTTTTTAATCACATGCCAGAATCAAAACCCAGCTACTGGTATTTAATGGATACTCAGGCGTCCCAATATCTCGATGCTATCCGCCACAGTTTGGCCTATTGCTGGCAAACACTTTCGACTAAGCAAAACGGCACGACTCACACCTTCACTCACCGTTGAATAGTTAAATCAGCTTCGAATTTGTCGACTTGCCAACCAAGCTTGTACTCGCATCACACTGCCATTTACCGTATTTTGACGTACTTTCAAAAGATTATAATCAGCCAAGCGGATGTTTACTCAATGCCATTCCTAGTGGCTCGAAGTAATTGATCAAAGCGTTAAAAATCACTTTTCGGTGGGCTTCATCGGGATAAGCGCCCTCCTTTGCCATTGCTGAAAAGCGTGTCCCAGATACTAAATACGGATTCGAAATCGCATCATAGGATTCAATACAAGCTTCAAATGCCCGCGCCATCATTTCAGTTGGCCGTGCGAAGTACTGCATGCCATGTTTTTTGTCTAAGGCAATCGCTCGGCGCACATAATCATGGGGCTCATCGCCATCACCACTCAAAAACGTTACCTTGAAGATCTCTGATAAGCGTGCATTCAGTGGATGTTCTATGACGGGCAGATCCGACAACCAAAGATCGCTCGCGCATTGAAACCGCTTAGACGAAGATTTGAAGGACTTAGCGGCAATATAGTGGTCAAACGCATGCCAAAATTCGTGGGCTAAAGCGCCAGCACCGGCATTTTTTGCCAAGGCCAATTCCCGAGTCGCGGGCGCATAATGGGCCTGAACGCCTTTTTGACCGCCATGACCAAAAGCCAGACTCACGGTTTCGCGCAGACCTAACGTCAAAGGTGGCAACTTTAAGATAAAGGCCAGATCGGCGAGCGAATCAAACACCAGATCCGCAGCAAGGCGCGATTCATCCCGCGTAACCCAGCGGCCAACACGTACATGACTAAAACCAAAGGTTTGTTTAACATCAAGAAATGTCACCTGCTCACCAAATCGGTAATCGGGTCCATGGCGGGTATATTGCTGATTGATTAACACAGTTTCCCTTGAGTACTAATGCACTGAATGTCGAATGCTTTGTTTAGCTGGGCTTGTGGCGAGGTAACATCACCTCGTCCCATATTACCGCACGATTCCGCCCGAGGGTTTTAGCGTGATAGAGTGCTTTATCGGCCTCGGCCACCAGCTTTTCAGCATCCGAGCGACACTGACTTCCGGTTCCCACGAGCAATTCAACCTGCTCCACATCTGCAATATCAGTAGTATTATCAATGCTATGGCGAATAATCACAGGGGTTAAGGCGCTGACGCCTGCTGAAAATTGATATTGAAAATCAGCCACGATTGCAGAAATGTCCTCATTGGCAAGGGATGACATCATACGCATTACGATTTTTTGAGCGGTATCAACCGTGGTTTCTGGCAGTAGCAGTGCAAACTCTTCACCGCCGAGGCGGCCAAAAATATCGTAGGGACGGGTTCGGGCGCTGATGAATTGGGTAAAATGTTGCAATATCTTGTCACCGACTTGATGGCCGTAGCGATCATTAACCAGTTTAAAATTATCGATATCCATCATCACTAGGCATAATGGCAACTGTAAGCGACCCAA
Organism: Shewanella sp. N2AIL; assembly: GCF_022690845.1. NCBI lineage: Bacteria > Pseudomonadati > Pseudomonadota > Gammaproteobacteria > Alteromonadales > Shewanellaceae > Shewanella > Shewanella sp. N2AIL. The sequence continues at coordinate 32,390 of NZ_JALBYT010000024.1, forward strand.
GCGTTTGATTTCATGTTCTAACTGCTGAAAAAAGTGACGCCGATTGGCAATCCCCGTTAACTCATCGGTGAGCGCGAGGCGATTTAATTCAGTCTGCGCATTCCTAAGGGCAAATTCGACCTGTTTTAACTGGGTGATATCCGTGCAAACAATCACCATATCGCCATTGTGATAAACCTGTTCCGAGAGTTGTAACCAGCAGCCATCCACCAGATCCACTTCAAAACGTCGAAAAGCTGATTTACGTTGATTGGCATGAATCAGTTCGAGCCATTCCTCTATGGTTTCATGTTCAATGTTCGGTCCCTGTTTATGGGTAAAGGCAAAGCGCATCATGTCATCAAAATGCTTGCCGACCATGTCTTGCTCAACAAAACCAAACATTTTGGCAAAGGTATTATTATAAAAGATAAAATGATTATGCTTGTCTAACACCGCTAGACCATTCTCGCTCAGCCGCAAAGCTTCCGTTAAAAATGGGTAAACCAATTCAAGGGGTTTTTTATCCATCGGCATTCCTAGCGATAACATTAAATAGACTCAATCAGATTAGCAGGGATCACTCTAAAACTCGCGAGTTTATGCCTTTAAGTACTCAGCATAAGCCTTATTTTATCCTTAAAGTTAAATTAATGAAAAATGACAACATAGAATATGCATCCTTGAAACGTGCTTACATGAATATCTATGCTTTAAATATGCAAAATAATCGATGTAGCCTCGGGTAATTGCCTAACTTTTATGCATTTTATTGAATAGAAGTTCACTTTTATATTAACAAACAACAAAGGACCTGTATTAAGTTAGTGGTCAAAATGAAGAGACACGTCCGGCCGTATCGCCCAATACCGTGTCGATTGGCAGCAAAATGGCCCCAGTATCAAACTCGTGCGGGATATTCATACCCCAAGCCAAGTTGAAGGCTGCGTGGTCGATGAAGCCCAACATGCGCTGTTTATCGGTGAAGAAGACAAAGGCATTTGGCGCTTTGATGCCAAACCGAACGCCAGCACTGAGGGCAAACTAATCATCAAGGCCGGAGGGGATTTAGTCGCCGATATTGAAGGGATTTCACTCTACCAAGGTGCGAGCATTCACGGCAAAAAACAAGATTTGCTGGTGGTCTCAAGCCAAGGCAATAACAGTTATCTGCTTTATCAAGCAAGCGCGCCTTACGCACAGGTGGGACGTTTCCGCATTGGCGTGAACTTGAACGGGATGGAAAACGGCCGCGAAACCAGCATCGACGGCAGCGCCGAAACCGATGGGCTAGCCGTCAAGCATTTGCCCGTCGGTAGTGGAGTTTGGCAACAGGGAATGCTGGTGGTACAGGACGGTCACAACCACTTACCCGATGCCAACCAAGCTTTTAAATGGTTACCTTGGAGCAGCATAGTCAAACAACTCGAGATCCACTAAGGTCAGTTTGCTGACAAAATGACGCAGCGCAAAAAACATCAAGTAACAAGTGAACAAGAATTGACAAATGAAAAGTGTAGAAAAGGCTTTTGCGCTTTGGATGAATGGTTTGAACCAAACCTTGGGAGCAGTACTTAACATGAGCTTTGGCATTCGCGTTTAAAGCAAGTTTAGGGCTGATTTTGGAGGTGAGTTATTTGAACTTGGCGTAATAATGAGCGACTGGCGCTACCTGATTGTAAATTGTGGCATTCACTCATTATGCGCTCGATATGCAAATCTAAAACTATAACCCCCGAGAATTTTCTAACCATAATGCAATAAAGTGAATAGTTAGTCGTAAAAAAGAGGTTAACCGTGTACTACGGTTAACCTCTTTTTCATTTAATCAGGCGATAAATCAGACGTTTTATCAAACAGTCAGAGCCATAACTTCAAACCGACGCTTACACAAGCCAAGCAATACAAAAATCAACTCAGGTATTAAAGTCTACTCATGTAAAAGCTAACTGAATACAACACTCATTCCTTACTAGCATGAAACAGCAAACCGTAGAAACAACGGCAAATCGCATGCGTGAAAAAACGAGCGCAAAACTAACGCCAGTAAAAAGCCATGCCCGCTAAATTTGGCAGACATCGGATTAGGCTTAGCTGCGCTTAGTGCCCCACGGATCGTTATCATCCGTCGACGGGCCTGGTCCTGAGCGCTCTGTCATTTTTGAATCATTTCTTGAATCGTTTCTGGGTTCGCTTCGGCGCTGGGAGCTGCTATTCGATGAACCATAGCCAGAACCTGTTCCGCGTCCACCCGCAGGTTTTTTGGCTGCGCTTTTACCTGAGCTACCTGAGCCGTATCCAGAGTTTGGACGGCGGTTACCCGCTTCGTACTCGGCGCTGGCTTTGGCTTGCATTTCAGCGATAGAGGCTAATGTTAGCTCCATCGGTTTACGCGGCGCGATACCTGAGGCAAAACCTCGTTCACGTGGCTTAAGATCAAACTGCTCACCGACGGCTTTAGGCATACGCTTGAATCGGTATAAGTAGAAGTTTTCCACTTTCTCCCGCGCCCATTCGGTCTTTTTGAGGAAAATGATACAGGCCTCAATGGTCGGGTTAGTGTTAAAGCAGCCTAGCTTTAATGCCGCGTATAAAATTTTCCAACCATAAAAATCGACTAACTCAGTGATCATTGTCTCGAGTTTAAGGCCGTGTAATGGGTTGTTCTGTTGCTCTTCTATCATGGGAATTCCAAATCCAGCCCAATTGGCTGATTTTACAGTATTAGTTTACGGTATTGATTTATCAAATTAGTTACTGAATTCGCGACTAAATGAGCTATAAAAGCAATAACATTAGTTAATTAAGCCATTAAAATCACTTAAGCGAATGATGGCACTCGCTAAGCTATTCGCTTAAGTGACGGCACTAGCATGCAGCGTTATATGCTTGAATCGTTAATCTTACTAGACCCAAAACTTGCATATAGTGCAGTTAACTATTTGCCGCAAAATTAGCCGCAAAATCTGCTTTCTCAGCAAAACTGCGGGAATAATAACGGTAAATAAGCTAAACGCCTCCTTTTATTTGTTCTGGCAGGGTTTAGCATTGGCTTTAGCGCATGAAATCTACCACGCCTCAAGTCGCCATGAGGGCTTGAATCTACCATCGGCGCCTATCATTAATAGAAAGCACTTAATGGATATCATTTCATAGATAGGCATTTTATATAGAGACTTCATAGGTAGACGCTTAGATAAGAGTCACTTAACAGACCTTCACTCAGTAGCAAGCTCAAACCTGTGCCAATTTTTGCCGATAAACCGCTTACGCCTTCGCTCATCCTCAAAATAAACGCAACTGAAACGGCTCGATTTATCGCTGCGCATCACATACTTGCTCGCATATTTAGCCCTTAGTCTGTATACTCCGCGACCTTATTATCCCCACTTTACTATTTTGGCTTAGAGTGGGTGAAGCGCATGTTTCATTTTGAGGCTTGTTTGTCACAATCCCCGTTAGCAAATACCTAGGAAAGCTCCTTTGATCTCTACCGCGAACATCACGATGCAGTTTGGCCCAGAGCCATTGTTTGAAAACATTTCAGCGAAATTTGGCAATGGTCACCGCTATGGTTTGATCGGCGCGAATGGCTGTGGCAAATCGACCTTTATGAAGATCCTCAGCGGAGCGTTAGCGCCAACCTCTGGCAATGTGTCCATCACGCCCGGCTTAAAAGTCGGTACCCTAAGCCAAGATCAGTTCGCGTTTGAACAATACAGTGTGATCGATGCGGTGATCATGGGGGATGTTGCCCTGTGGAAAGTCAAACAGGAACGCGATGCAATTTACGCTAATCCGAATATGACTGAAGAAGATGGCATGCGTGTAGGCGATCTTGAAAGTGAATTTGCCGAAATGGATGGCTACAGCGCCGAAAGCCGCGCCGGTGAAATCCTGCTCGAAGCGGGTATTGAAGAATCTTTCCATTACGGCCTAATGCAACAAGTGGCACCGGGCTGGAAACTGCGAGTCCTGTTGGCACAAGCACTATTCGCCAACCCAGATATTCTGCTGCTGGACGAACCAACCAACAACTTGGACATCCATACCATTAGCTGGTTAGAAGCCGAGTTGAACAAACGTAAATGCACCATGATCATTATTTCCCATGATAGGCATTTCTTGAATGCCGTCTGTACCCACATGGCCGATATCGATTACGGCGAACTGCGCATTTACCCAGGTAACTACGAATACTTCCTCGCCCAATCCTCTTTGATCCGCGAGCAATTATTGTCGGGCAACGCCAAGAAAAGTGCTGAAATCGAAGAACTGCAAGACTTCGTTAACCGCTTTGGTGCCAACGCTTCTAAAGCGAAGCAAGCTAGCTCGCGCGCTAAAAAGATGGACAAGATCAAACTCGATGATGTGAAATCATCTAGCCGTATCCACCCTTCTATTCGTTTCGATGCTGGCAAGAAAATGCATCGCCAAGCACTGATCCTCGAAGATCTCGCCCACGGATTTGATGGCGAACAGTTATTCCAAGGCGGCGACTTGATCCTCGAAGCTGGCGCAAAATTAGCGATTATCGGCGAGAACGGCGTGGGTAAAACCACCTTCCTACGTTGCTTAGTCAATGATTTAGAACATAATAAAGGCGTGATCAAGTGGTCAGAAAACGCATCAATCGGCTATTGCCCGCAAGACAGCAGTGACGAATTTGATAATGACTACACGCTAATGGATTGGATGTCACAGTGGCGCCAACCCAAGCATAACGATCTGATGGTACGTGCCATGTTAGGCCGTCTGCTGTTCACCGAAGATGATGCCAACAAGAAAGCGCGTAACTGTTCAGGCGGAGAGAAAAACCGCTTGTTATTCGGTAAGTTAATGATGCAAGACATCAACGTGCTGATCATGGACGAACCGACAAACCACATGGACATGGAAGCCATCGAAGCACTTAATAATGCATTGAAAGACTTTGAAGGCACTTTGATATTTGTCAGTCATGACCGTGAGTTTGTATCGTCGCTCGCTACACGTATCATTGATATTAAAGATAAAAAAGTGATTAACTTCCAAGGTACCTTCGATGAGTACCTTTCAAGCCAAGCCGAAATGGAAGCGAGAAAAAGCGCGTAATGCTATTCGGCTAACTTGCGCCGATTAATCCAGCGTTATCGCATTAAAAAGTCGTCATTGGTTATCCAATGACGACTTTTTGTTGGGCCAAATAATGATTTCAAAACGTGAGGTGAGTTATGGCTTGCCCTGCAAACAACGTTGCATAATTTGATAGGCGATTGCATTCACTTGCTCTTGAGTGAATATAGCGGCATTCATCTTAGGAAGTGTAATCGCGACTTGCTTATGATTAATGATAGGAAACGGTGGTTTAGTTTGTGACTTCACCATCCACCCGGGAAATACGAGTACAGGCATTACCGGAATAGATTGGCCTACAGCCTTTGTGAGCCATTCACTCACCCACTTAGCTTGACGTTGAGCTTGTTCAATCGGTGCCGTTTCGGTCCAAGACGGAAACACCAATTTCCCATCACGGTAAAACAACTCATGTGCCTTATGTTGTCCACCATTCGACTCGTTTTTCTTATCACTGTACCACTTGTGCCGCCCCTTAGTTTCAATGGCAAACACCCCATTAATGCCTACAACTAAGTGATCAATATTAAATCCATCGGCTTGAATATCATGGAAAACTTGATAACCCAATCCCTGCAAACGCATTAGTTCAGCTGCGGTAGCTAATTCGGCGGTATGCCCCAAACGTAACTTAGTCAATCGAGTCATACTACGATAGGTTTTGACCACAAAATAAATTGGGCCGAGTACAATGAATCCAACAAATGCCAAAGGAAATGTACCTTTGTCGAGGTATCCCCTTAATCCTTCAAATGCAAACGGAATGGTAACAATGATGACCGACATGAGCATTGCGCTCAGAATATCAAATTGCAGCTCTTGGATCTGTTTTTGAATGCCAAAACCCGGCAATCTGTTTAACTTCTCCCTATCAATAGGGAGTTTTACCGTTCTGTCTCTATGCCGTATAACAAAAAACATAGGAACTAAAATCGCTCCCATCCCCAACAAAATAAGTGAAACTGAAAAAATCCCTTTTAGTAACTCTGTCATACCTTTCCTTTAAAAATTAGATTATTAAGATTCTGAAGCTGAATAAACGCTACTTACTACTTTGTTTCTAGATTGCTGTGCTCGATAAGTCATTATCTGTCGCGTTAAAATGCACAAAGGTCTTTTTATCGAGCCATAGAGGCGAGCGATTTTGTCCTGCAAGCTGATAAGCCCAAGTCGTAATGGCTTCAGAGCGATCACTCTCACAGACGAAATATCGGCTGAGTTCAGAGTGCAACGCTTGGCCGTGCTGGATAATATTTTGCTCATACCAGTTATCTTTATGGTGCTGAGCGGCAAGATGATCGCGTTTATTGTTATTGCAACTGCTATGAGCGAGAACAAAATTATGCCCTAAATCATTAGGATATCGTGTCCAAGGAATAAAGTGATCCACTTCGCCAGTTTCTTTTAATGACTTATGGCAATAGAAGCATTGGCCTTTTTGGATATCAAGTAGTACAGGTCTGGCGTGAGTGATCGTCTGTCGGTCACTGCCAAATAGAAACTCGCTTAAATTGCCTTTATTGCCAATAACGACCTGATTTGCGGGAAATTCGGCGACTTTCTGCACCCATTGAGTACGAGCCAATGACACCACTAAATCGTGAAATCGCCTGAAGCAAAATGCTATGCCCGGATTTAACTCAATGTAATTTTTCGTTTTATCATGGGGATAAAGAAAACAATCTGCGCTTCGGGACAAAATTTGTAAGCGCCATAACGGACCCTCTTTAAAGGTAGCGCGTGTTTTACGCAATAAAGCTGGATAACTAAGATGCGCTTTTAACTGGGATAAACTGTTAACGCCTTGATTACGTAGCTCAATCAAACTGTTGATTAAGGCTGATTGCTTTCCATTATTTTGAAGTAGAACAAAATGCGCATTAACGGCACCAAAAGGTAAAGAGTGTTGCCAATAGAGTTCAATAAACTTTTCTACCAGCTCATCAATACTGATGGCAGTTCTCTGTTCAGGATCGGCATTAAGTATTAATGGCCGTTCGATGCAGACATCTGCGATCGCATGCAGTAAGGCAAATTTGTATGTTGTAACGAAATCACCTTCCACTAACAGACGTTGTAAATAGCTAATAAATTCAACTTGTTTTCTCGCATCAATCGGCATTCAGTCGCTCCTGAATAATAACGCTTGCTTCAGGTGAATTTACGCTTGGCATCAGTTTGGATGTAAAAACTAGCGTCTGCCAATGCACTTGTGTGCGACCGAGTTTGTCAGTCTCATCTTGGCTCGAATCTAAAAGTTGTAGCTGACAATCTGCAGCCAATGTGAGCAGTTCATCAGCACTAACGGGGTGCATAACGCGCGCATCGGGGCTTGGACCATGGCGCAAACTGATGACTAAAAGTCCCGTTGAATTGAGTAAACGTGAGAGTGTTGCCAGTGCATGTGGGCGCTCAGAGGGCGATAAATGCATCCACACCGCGCTGAGTAAAATCAGATCAAACTGTTGCGCTAGGCCAACCACTTTTTGCAACTGAGGTAAACCATCCTCAATCCAGCTCACGGCCAAATCTCGGGTTAACACCTGCCCCATTTTCGCTAACGCAACCGCAGGTTCGACCGCAATAATTTGCGTTTCTCTGCCCTGTGCCTTTTGGGCTAAGTAATGCACATCCCGCCCAGAACCGGCTCCAACATCCAATATCGACAGTGTATTTTTGGCGAGTAAAGGTAAAAAATGATGTAACCAACTTGAATGCACTTCTTCAAAGGTTTTAGACAAATACTGTGCCGCGAGTATTTCGGCGTGGTCATTATAAAATGCTATGCTCACTGACAAGGATCCTTTTGCAACAAGTGATTGTTTTTAATGAGGCTAACTTATCACAATCGCTTTTGATACAAAATACACGTCATCATTATCCTGCTGTTTTACATAAAATATTTTACGCTTTGCCGTTTTATGTCACAACGCGAATATTGGCGATTTAAAAAGGAAGTCTATTTAGGGAAGCGACATCTCTACATTTCTCCGTCGTTTTTTTTGCAGTGGTTTACACTCTATTAGTCAGAGAGGAAATACGTGCAATTGGTTGAATCTGTTACATCCTTCTGTTGAGAACAGTGTCAATTTAAGTATCGGTATAAACGGGTTTTATCGTCCCGAGGTAGCGACCACACGGAGAAACCTAGGGCTCAATCATTTAGGATATCTATTGCCTATGAGTTTTGAAGATTCGTTAGAGCAACTTAAACGACAGTTTTTACATGCACTGCCGGATAAAAAGAAACAAATCATTACCTTGTGGATTTCGTTGCGTAAGAATTGGAATGCACACATGCTGTCGGCTGTGTATCGCGAGGTGCATAACTTAAAAGGGTCGAGCGAGACCTTTGGATTGTCGGATACCAAACAAATAGTCGATAAACTTGAGCTGCAGCTTAAAGGGTTGCTCAATGCGCCAGCTCCCGAACTTCCTACTATCAAAGGCTTAGATACCCTCTTCCACCAGTTGTTGCAAAACAATATGCGCGGTCAACCGTCGGCGCCAGTGGTGGAGGCGCAAATGCAGCAAAGTCCCTATAAACCGGCTAAGGCGCGGCATGAGCACCATATTGCCATCATAGAAGACGATGGTAATGTCGGCGCTATGATCACAAAGCAGCTGCGAGAGTTCGGTTTTAGTGTGCAGCACTTTTTGGATTTCACGAGTTTTCTGGTGGTGCAAAATGAATCGCCCTTCGATCTGATTTTATTAGATTTAATTCTACCCGATTGGACTGAAGAAGCCTTGTTCGAAGCTGCTACTGAGTTTGAGAAGAACAATACTCGAGTGTTTGTTTTATCGTCGCGGGGGGATTTTGACATGCGGCTATTGGCCATTCGTGCCAATGTCAGCGAATATTTTGTCAAACCCGCTGAAACCACCTTATTAGTGCGCAAAATCCACCAATCCCTCAAGATGTCAGAGAAACAGCCGCTTAAGGTGTTACTGGTGGATGATCAACAATCTATGGTGGATTACTTTTCAAGTCTGTTACGCAGTCATGGTTTGATGGTAAAAGGGTTATCGAGTGCAGAGCAAGTCTTGCCTGCCCTTGAACAATTTGAGCCTGATTTGTTTATCTTCGATTTGTACATGCCCGAAGTGAACGGGCTTGAGCTAGCAAAGATGATCCGCCAATTGGATAAATACACCTCTAGCCCCATCCTAGTGTTGAGTTCTGACGATACTATGCAGAATAAAGTCAGCATCATACAAGCGGGATCAGATGACTTGATTTCGAAGCAAACTGCACCGAGCTTATTTGTCGCCCAGGTGATTTCCCGCGCCCAACGTGGCCATGATATTCGCAGTTCGGCAAGCCGCGACAGCCTAACAGGGCTGTTAAACCATACCCAAATTCTGGTTGCCGCGAGACGTTGCTATAACGTGGCGAGGCGAATTAACTCTCAGGTTTGTATCGCCATGTTCGATTTAGATCACTTCAAAAAAGTGAACGACACCTATGGCCATGCTGGTGGTGACAAGGTGTTGCTGGCCTTTGCCCATCTGTTACAACAATCCTTACGGCAAACGGACTTTACCGGTCGCTACGGTGGCGAGGAATTTATGCTAGTGCTGCCAGATATGCAAAAGCCACTGGCCATTGCTAAGTTAAATGCGATCCGCGAGAGCTTTAGCCATATTGTATTTGTCGAAGATGGCGTCGAGTTTAAAGTGACGCTCAGCGGCGGCTTAGTGTTCTTGGACGAATGTGAAGAGTTTCAAGATTGCTTATTACTGGCGGATAAACACTTGTACGAAGCGAAACGATTAGGCCGAAATCAATTAGTGGTTTCACCAAGTGGGCAGGATTGAAACCCATTCACTCATCCGGTGCATGAATCAGGCCGTAATGTCATTCGGTTTGACTCACCGCAATATTGATGGTTACTTTTGAACTTCATTAAAAGCAGCAATCACAGTGAGCTTAAGTGATTAATAAGTTTGCTCGGCATCTGCGCTAACTCCACCACATAATCTACCGCGCGGCACTTTATCGCTTCCCTTGGCATACCAAATACCACACAACTTTGTTCATCTTGGGCAAAAGTGGTGACGCCTTTTTGATGCAGCGCCACCATACCTTCGGCGCCATCTTTGCCCATGCCGGTTAATATCATCGCGCTGATATTAGGCGCGGCACATTGCGCCAAGGCATTAAACATCACATCGACCGACGGCCTGTGGCCGCTGACCTTTTCATCTTGGGTTAATTTCACTTTATAACTGCCACCCACTTTGATGATCTCTAGGTGATGATCGCCAGGGGCAACATAGGCATAACTGGGTAAAAGTCGCTCACCGTGCTCGGCTTCTTTGACAGTGATCCGCGACAGTCGATTTAAGCGTTCGGCAAAAGTGCGGGTAAAACCCGCTGGCATGTGTTGGGTGATCACTATCGGTGGCATAGCCGCAGGTAAATGCTGTAATACATACAAAATGGCTTCAGTTCCGCCTGTAGAGGCGCCTATCGCAACTAGATGTTGTGTCAGGGTTGCATTGGCCAATACCGGCCGCTTACTCGACACTGGGCGTACTGGCTCAACAAATTTCTGCGGTTTGATGATGTTGGCTTTCGCGGCAGATTTGATCTTATCTAAAATCAAATCCTGATAATCATGGATACCTTGGGGCGAGTCTAATTTCGGTTTAGGGATAAAATCCACCGCGCCTAAGGCCAAGGCATTAAAGGTCGCATCCGCGCCCTGTTCGGTTAACGATGAAATCATCACTACAGCAGTAGGTCTGGCTTTCATCAAGCGATCCAAAAATGTTAAACCGTCTACTTTGGGCATTTCAATGTCTAAGGTAATCACATCGGGGCGAAATTGATTCACCAGATCCTTGGCCTCATAGGCATCGGCAGCGAGCCCAACCAGAGACAACTCAGGGTCAGCCTCAATCATTTTACCCAGTAGGCTGCGCATCAGCGCTGAATCATCAACAACGAGTACTTTGATCGTCATAACTTAATCACCAAATAGTTCAACGTCGCCGCCCGTGGGAAGATTACGAACCCGTAAGCGGTATTCACTTTCTCGGTCAAGAATGGTGCTGTTGTGCATGGTCTTAATTTTGCGCACTTTCACTTTGCCCGTATGGGGAAAGAAATACACCTTACGTGGATACACATCGAGTAAATCGGCCGCAATGATAGGGATATTTTCAAGATTGAGGTATTCAATCACAAACTCCGCATTACGCTCACCAATATTGTGTACAGTAAAACTACGCAACATGTTGCCGCCCCCAAACACCTTAGCTTCGAGTGAATTACGCTGCGCGCCAAGCTTGAGCAAGTCGTTGATTAATAACTCCATCGCATACACACCGTAACGGGCTGAGTCGGCAAGCACCCCTGTGCAATTGCTGTTATCGCTTGGCAATAAGAAATGATTCATTCCGCCGATTTTGAGCTTAGGATCATACAAACACACGGACACACAGGAGCCTAACACTGTCACTATCATGGTATCTTCACGGGTGGCAAAATACTCGCCTGGCAAGATTTTCACAGCATCGCAACCAAAATGGTGGTCATGATAGCGATTAGGCTCTGAAATGGCATATTCGATATTAGGTTTTAGCACTCATGAGCCCCTTCACTGGCCGATAGGTTGTTTGGCCTACGGCAGTGATAATTTGTGGGAACATGTTGAAATTTTCAGAATGCCCCGCAATATAAAGCCCATCCTCGCTGAGGGAGTTCATCATGTGTTTTAAAATGACTTCCTGTGTTTCTTTATCGAAATAAATCATTACATTACGGCAAAAAATCACATCGATTGGTGTTTTTAACGACCAAAATGAATCGAGTAAATTGATGCGAATAAATTTGATCATTTGTTTTAATTCAGGCACCACACGCACATTCCCTAACTGTGCTCCGCGTCCGCGGTGAAAAAACCGTTTCTTACGGATATCGCTGACAGTATCGATCCTGTCTAAGGGATAAATGCCCATTTCAGCCTTTTTAAGTACGCCGCTGTCGATATCGGAGGCAATGATCTCGATAGGCGTTTTAAAACTGTTGAAATGTTCAGCGACGACAATGGCTATTGAGTAAGGTTCTTCCCCTGTGCTACTGGCCGCACACCAGATCCTGCGCGTATCAGGGTTATCGATTAAATACTGTTTTAACACCTCAAAGTGATGCGGTTCCCTGAAAAAAGCCGTTTGATTAGTGGTTAACGCATTAATAAATTCTTGATGCTCGTTTTCATGACTTAACAGGTGCTCAAAATAAGCCGAAAATCCGGCTAATTTCAATGTCCTGATCCGCCGCACTAAACGGCTATACACCATAGCATCCTTGCTATCGGCGAGCTTGATCCCCGCTAAACGATATAGCGTTGTCCTTGCGGTATTAAAATGCACCGAGGTATAGGCAAACTCTCGATCCAATGGTTTATTTTCGCTCAATTAAAATTCTTCCCATTCATCTTGATCTTGCTTTATGGGCTTCATCGCATTGGTTTTAGGTTTATCTGTAGCCCTTGCTCTTGCAACAGGTTGTAGCTGCTTAAGGGGTTTCACCGCTTTCGCTTTAGGCGCTGCTAATCGCGCGTTACTGTGCCTTGGGGCTTCATCCTCATCGTCTACGCGAAAGCTGGCAACACTGTCCGACAGTTGTTGTGCTTGGGATTGCATACTTTCGGCTGCAGCGGCCGCTTCTTCAACCAAGGCGGCATTTTGCTGCGTCATTTCATCCATTTGCACCACGGCTTTACTGATCTCATCGATACCTATGGCCTGCTCATTAGAGGCTGAAGCTATCTCCGCCATGATGTCGTTCACCCGTTTAATGGCGATGACGATTTCCTTCATGGTATCGCCAGACTTACCGACAAGGCTGTTGCCACTCTCGATTTTAGACACGGAATCCGAGATCAATGCCTTGATATCTTTAGCTGCATTGGCCGAGCGTTGGGCTAAGCTGCGCACTTCTGATGCGACTACAGCAAAGCCACGGCCTTGCTCACCCGCCCGCGCGGCTTCAACGGCGGCATTAAGCGCTAAGATATTGGTTTGGAATGCAATGCCATCGATAACACCAATTATGTCGGCAATCTTACGCGCCGATTCATTAATCGATGCCATGGTCTGAACCACTTGCTGGATAAGCTCACCACCGTCCACCGCCACTTCCGAAGCTTTAGATGCTAAGGCATTGGCTTGACTGGCGTTATCCGCATTGAGTTTCACTGTACCGGTGAGTTCCTCCATGCTGGCGGAGGTTTCTTCTAGGCTCGAAGCTTGTTCTTCGGTGCGGCTGGATAAATCGGCGTTGCCTTGGGCAATTTCTGCTGAGGCGGTATTAATGGTATCCGCCGCTCGCTGAATATCTTGGATCATAAAAGATAGCTTTTCAGCGGTTTGATTTGAGTAGTTTTTCAAATCATTAAACGTGCCTTCATAGTCGTTATAAATGCGGGTGGTGAGATCGCCATCCGCCAGCGCCATCAGCACGCGCGCCACATCTTGCAGTCCACGGTCTGAGGTTTCAATTAACGAATTCAAGTTGTTCGCCAGCATCAGGAAGAAACCTTGCTTGCCTTCGGTGTCCGCCCTTTGGGAGAAATCACCCGCTGCTGCTGCGGTCACAATGCGGGAAATCTCTTGCTCGGTTTGCACTTCAATGGTGCGGTCGAGCCATTCAACCACAGTCCCTAAGCGCTCACCCTCTTTTGACACTATTGGGCTGGCGGTTAAACGGAAATGGCAGCTGGCCACCTTAATCAGCGATTCATATTTGCGGTCTAATTTATCGAGTAAACTCGCTTGATGGGCAGGATTGCGATGGAAGATATCCATCGAGCTGCCGAGAATTTTATCCACGGAAAAATGCGGTAAGGCCTGCCTAATTTCATGCTCAGACTGACGTAACATGGCTTCGACCGAGCGATTCATATAAATGATGGTACGGTTAGCATCGGCGATCATGACGTTGGTACTGGTATTGTTGAGCGCTTCCATAATGCGCTGAGTTGCTCGCTCGGCTTCGATACTTTCGGTAAGATCTATCCACTCAACACCTGTGCCTAAGTGTTTATTTTCAGAAGTGATAATTGGCGTCAAAATCAACCTAAAGGTACGCTTGCCAATGGTGATTTGCGCAGTATGGGACTGAGTCAAACGCTCTAACAGATTGCGTTGATGCGCTGGATTTTTATGGAAAATATCGATATTACTGCCGATCAGTTTGGCAACCGAGAATTGAGGTAATTCTTTACGAATATCGTCCTCGGCCTCTTGCAGCAAACGGACTACGGCTTTATTCGCATAGATGATATTGCGCTGACTGTCAGCAATCATGAAACTGTTGCCACTGTTATCTAGCAACTGAAAATAGCGCTGACGTTCTTCATCCTTTTCTAGGCTTGCTTCAGCACTTCCAAATATATTAAAGATACCCATTATCATTGCTCCTGATCAGTCAGACTATTTGCATCAATTAGACCCAGCTCATCACTGCTGATCAGAGCCTGAATATTTACCAGAATTACCATCTTATCTTCAACCGTGGCTAAGCCTTTGAGGTAGCGACTATCGAATGCCACCCCAAATTCTGGTGCGGGTAAGATTTCCTCCGTCGACAACTTAATCACATCGGATACGGCATCGACCACTATGCCAACAATGCGCTCGAACACGTTGAGCATAATAACGATAGTGAACTCGTTATAAGTGGCTGATCCAACAGCAAACTTCATCCGTAAATCGACTATGGGTACTATGTCACCGCGCAGATTTAACACACCTTTAATAAAGTTGGGGGCGTTGGCGATTTTAGTGACTGGCTCATAACCGCGAATTTCTTTCACGGACATAATATCGAGGGCATAGTGCTCATCACCCAATACAAAGCTCAAAAACTCCACCTCATCTTGGGAACTGTATTCCACTTTGGCGGCCATGGTTGATCGACTCTCCATTTGCTGTTCCTTAATTTTTGATGTGCAATGCAAGCGATTCGACATCGAGGATCAAAGCAACGCTACCATCACCCATGATGGTGGCGCCGGAAACTCCGGGGATCCTGCGGTAATGTTTTTCAAGACTCTTGATCACGACTTGCTGCTGGCCAACTAAGGCATCAACGCACAGGCCAAAGCGCTTGTGGTTGCTTTCGAGCAATACCACTATGCCCTCTTCTGGCGTGCTGGCCTTTGGCTCAATCTCCATCAGTTGATGAAGATTAAGTAGAGGTAAGTACTCTTCACGCACTTTTAAGAGTCTTTCTTTGGCTAGAAATTTGAGTTGTTCGGTTTGCGGCTGAATGGATTCTATAATGTGTACTAAGGGCAAAATGTAGATCTGATTGCCAACAGACACACTCATACCATCTACAATGGCGAGCGTGAGTGGCAATTGAATTTCAAAGGTTGAACCTTGGCCCTCAACCGACTCAATATCAATGCGTCCACCTAAGGCTTCGATATTGCGACGCACCACATCCATACCGACACCGCGGCCAGATACATCAGTGACTTCAAGCGCGGTTGAAAATCCTGCTGCAAAAATCAATTGCCAAACTTGCTTGTCGCTACTGTTATCAGCCACTTGCAAACCATTTTCCCGCGCTTTTTGAATAATGCGCTCACGGTTTAAACCTGCGCCATTATCATGCACAGCGATAACAATATTGCCCCCCCTTTGGCTGGCTTTTAGGGACAATATGCCCACTTCAGATTTACCCGCCGCGAGCCGTTTATCAGGTTTTTCGATGCCGTGATCTAAGCTATTGCGCACTAAATGGGTCAGTGGATCGACAAGCTTTTCAATCATGCCCTTATCAATTTCTGTGTTGCCACCTTCAATCACGAGATTGACGTTTTTACCCAGTTGCTCAGAAAGATCCCTCACCAAACGATTGAAACGGTTAAACACAAAAGATACCGGCAGCATACGCACCGACATCACAGCTTCTTGCATCTCACGGGTATTACGTTCCAATTCATTAAGTGCAGTCTTAAGGCGTTCGCCTAAATCGCCAGTCAACTCATTCCCAATCAGAGTCAACATAGACTGAGTTATGACCAATTCGCCCGCCAGATTGACCAGAGTATCGATTTTGGAGGTTTCGACCCTTAAGGTGGCATCCTGAGCCGACGCGGCTGGTTTTTTAGCCGCTGCTTTCACTTCTGGAGGCGTATTTTTTGGTATAGCGGATGAACTGAGTGTCGCATTTGAACTTGTTGCATTTGAATGGAGTGCAGCAGGCGAGCTGGGGTTTACAGAAACACTCGCGGGGACACTTACAGCAGGCGACGCTTTAGAGTTAGTCGCGCTCTTTTTATCCTTATCTTTAAATATGCCGCGTTTAGTTTGGCTACTATCTGCGATGACTTTAGCTTGATTGGCTCGTGGGGGGACGGGTTCAGCAACCTGAGGTGCCACAGGCTTTGAGCTCAATAACTCGATTTCATTGGCGAAGGATTCGGGGGTTAATGCCTCAAAAAAACCAAAGCCTAATTCATCATCGTCAGCTATGACACCAAGTGGGTCTGCCGCTTTCTCAGCATTGCTGACATCATTTATGACACTTTGTGCGCTGATTTCTTCGGCATGAAAAGCCTCATCAAAAAAGCCAAAGTCTTCACCTTCAATAGCGATATCGCGAGCCATTTCATCTTCGAAAAATCCAAAACCCTGTGACTCCTCTGTTTCCACGGGCACGGCTTTAACGTTTGGTGTTGAAGGATTCACAGTATCAGTGCCATTGCGTACTGCAACCGAGGAGCTAAAAGCTTCACCATTCAATGCCGCCACTAATTGACTCTTGCTGTACTCGACTTCTTGCCAATCAATAGGATCTTCTTCGCGATACAGACTCAATATATGGGATAAAGTATCAACGGTACTCAGCAGTAAATCGATGGTGGATGAGGTGAGCTGGAAGTTACCCTTGCGCGTTTTATCCAGCAGGTTTTCCATAACATGAGTGACACTGGTGAGTGCGGTAAAACCAAAAATACCGCTGCCGCCTTTAATCGAGTGGGCGGCACGGAAAATAGTGTTCAGTTCTTCAGGATCGGGAGAAGCCAGGTCCAATGCCAATAGCAATTGTTCCATATTTTCAAGATGTTCATGACTTTCTTCAAAAAAGACCTGATGGAATTCGGCCATATTGATGGACATAGCGCACCCCGTTGCAGTTAACCCAGCACTTTAGCCGTAATAGCCAACAGCTTTTGAGGATCAAAGGGTTTTACCATCCACCCAGTTGCACCTGCCGCTTTTCCTTGCGCCTTCATGTCATCGCCCGCTTCCGTCGTGAGCATAATGATCGGCGTACGCATAAATGCCGACATAGCACGTAAGGATTTAATTAAGGTCAGCCCATCCATTCGCGGCATATTCTGGTCAGTCAGAATAAAATCAAATCTTTGCCCGTTACAGATATCGAGGGCTTCACGACCATCTTTTGCCAGTACCACTTGGTAGCTAACCGATTTAAGAGTCGCTTCGACCATTTGTCGAATCGCTGCCGAATCATCAACCACTAATATTTTTTTACTCATGCGCTATTCCATTATGACTTTAGTTATATTTCCTGGCGGTACTAATTCGTAGGTCTTAGATAATGTTTTCACTAGTGATAGACCACGACCAGACAATTGAGGAATGTCTGCAATGATGTTTTCATCACCCGCAAAACCCTTCCCACTGTCACTCACACTTATATGTAACTCATTTTGCGATGAGCACCAGATAATACTCACTTTCACCCAATCATTTAATGTAAGTCTGTCAGCAAAGCTCTCCCTAATACTATGGTACAATTCAAAGCCTTCTGGATCGTTTTTTAACCGAGAATCTAATTTTAGTACACCATGGTCAATCGCGTTGCTAAATAACTCTGCGACCACAGTAAAAACCCGTTGACAAAAATGAGTGGCAAAACCAAATATGCTTAAAAATTGATTTAACGAGCTTAAATAGTCAGCGCTCAGCAACATAGGACCGGCAATACTGACATCCCAGTGAAACTCGCCATCCATAATAGATTGTGCTCGACTGACGTCTCTGCTTTGATGCCAACTGCTTAGTTTCTCAAAATCTAAGGTGCAAATCGTAATATCATCTGCAATATTTTCAGTAGAGCAGTATTCATGCATGCTTTCATTTAAATAATGGGTAAGCCCACCAGACAAATTAATAAACAACGCTTTTAATTTATCGATACCAAATGGGCGTTCTTCATGGGTATATTGCTCAATTAAACCGTCACTAAAAAGACAGGCATGGCCATTATTCGGTAAATCAACGGTAAAAATATCAGCAATAAAAGTATGTGGCGGCAATATACCCAGTGCCATATTGGTCGATTTAAATTGTTCTATCGCTTTATGGCTATCTGAACTTAAAATATGTCGTTCTTCAATATCAGTATTCGGTAACTTGGCGTGTTCATCTGCCTGAATATACACAGGAGGCATACCGCCATTCCAAATGTGTAATTTATTGCGATTAAAATCGGCTTCCAAAATAATACAGGCTACGAATCTGTCTTCTGGATTCTCGCGATGAACCTTAGCATTCAGCTCGTAGATCAGCGTTATTAAAGAAAACCCCTTTGAAACCATAGCTCTAAATGTGCTCGCGACGCGCATAATCGGCATGGCTGCACTCAGGCCATGACCCGTTGAATCAGCGAGAATTAAGAAGAAATTGCCATTGGGTGCCATGCCATTAAGGATAATGTCACCACTAAAATTGGCACTCGCTTGGCAGTAGGTCTGCACAAAATCAAAATCAGTATTATCAATATTAACTAAGTGCTCAAACAAATGCCGGGCCATGTGTTCTTCTCTGGCCTTCTCATAAAGCATTTTTTCGAGTTCAATTCTTTGTTGTTCGACTTTATGTTGTAGTTGCACACGGCTAAGTAAGCATTCAACTTTGTACCAAAATATTTCAACATTGATCGGTTTAACGACAAAATCTAATACCCCCATACTAAAACACGCTAACACGTTTTGGCTTTCTTTAGTCTCACTCATCACAATAACAGGCGTTTCTTGTTTTTCCTCGTTCAACTTATTCAGTAACGCTAGTGCAGTGCCATCTTTGAGCCAGTAGTTAATCAGGATTAAATCAACCGTATTTTGCGTTATTTCAAAAAATACCTCCTCGAGATCATTACAAACAATCACGTTGTAACCTTTACTATGAATAAAGTCACTGATCCTCTGACTCGCAATAGCATCATCATCGACAACTAATATAAAATGTTCAGGCTGAGTAAGTGATACCATAACGAGTGTTACTCTATGATGTATATTTTCTGCATATTGGCGATGTCTAGGATTTCATTCGCCTGTCCATGTGCCCCTTTGACAGATGTTGAAATATGTAATTCCTGCGCCTTTCGATGCAGCAGTACCATCATGCCTAAAGCAGAACTGTCCAAATAAAGCACTCGGCTAAAATCTAAAATAATATGATTAACCTCTGGGAGGGTTAACATCTCTTGATAATCACTGGTAAATTTTTTGTGGTAATAAAAGTCAAAGCGCTCTGGCAATGAAATAACTTTAATATTTGACATTATGCTATCCCTAATTAAAAGAGTTCAATTTCACCACAGGTTATTTGATCCCTCGATACGGGATTATGCGTCTCCTGGCGTCGGCGACTCATTTGTGTCGAAATGTCATCACCTTGAATGCCAAACTCCTGTTGTGACATAGTGGCAACACGATTGAGGGACTCTTTTAAATGGCTTAAGGATTGATTGGTATAAATCAGACTTTGGGAGGTGATATCACTGAACTGCAAGCCACGTATCGTATCTGAAATGGCCTGTTCGAGTTCATGTGCCGATGAATCTATGCGTTCGATCACTTGAGAATCCTTCTCTGCTTTAACGATAATCTGCCTTAGCGCAGTATCAATATCCTTCTTTGCATCTATGATATAAGTCATATCTTGTGCAGCAACTTTACTTACGTGTACGGTTAATTGCTCAATCTGAGTTTGAATCGATCTAAGCTGTTTTTGAATGCCTTCACTAAAGCCTGCACTGCGAGTGGATAAAGCCCGCACCTCATCGGCCACAACCGCAAATCCCCTGCCCGCATCACCCGCCCGCGCCGCTTCAATTGCCGCATTTAAGGCGAGTAAATTGGTCTGGGAAGAGATCTGATCTATATCCTGCAAGGCCTTCATCGCTTGGGGCATAGACTCATAGATGAGGTTCACTTTCTCCAATAACTCCATGGTCGATGCCGACATTTCTATGGTGGATTGAATGAAGCGCTCTAACGTCATTGAGGTATTATTGGCAAATTGTTTCATTTGGTCTGAATGGAATAACTCAGCATCGTCAGTGCTTTGAACAAGAGCGGAAATGAACCCTGTTTGCTCGGTCATTAATCGCCCTAAGCCATCAAACGATTCTCCCAGCAGATTGACCGCATCGCCCTGCACCGCAAGTACGCTGTCAATGTTAGATCCACAACTGTTGAGTGTGGTGATTGTTTCTTGATACAGACTGACGTGAGCTTGCCAATCGGCGGCAAGTTGGGTGTTTGAAGACTTATCATCATGCTGTTGAACTGACTGCATTTGCTTGTGCTGATAAAATTGCCACAGCAACATAATCAACACAGAAATAATCGGCCCCATCGCCCACAAGGTGATTAAACTCAGCAAATATCCAACGCCTGCCGCGAGCAACGCAACGACCCCATCCTTGTATGTCATATGGACTTCACAATAATTCTACAGTGATTAAAAAGTAGTTTCATATTGGGTGATTTTCAAACATGAAAGTGAAATTTTTCACATTGTTACGTGTCGCAATGCGGAAAATGCAGTTATCACAGGATAAATCCACAGAATTGGGCTCAGATTCTCAGTAAATGACTGTAAATTCATGATTTGCTAATAAACTTACCTTAATCGAACCCGAAACTTAAACTGGGCAGTACTCATACCCTAGGTTACACTGGAAGCGTCATTGATTGGGATGGAATCGCTTATGAGTCAACGTACATTACACTCCTTATTTAAACCGACTTCCGTTGCCATTATTGGCGCTTCGAATACCGAGAAACGCGCGGGTAATGTGCTGATGAAAAAC
This sequence comes from Shewanella sp. N2AIL, assembly GCF_022690845.1. Lineage (NCBI taxonomy): Bacteria > Pseudomonadati > Pseudomonadota > Gammaproteobacteria > Alteromonadales > Shewanellaceae > Shewanella > Shewanella sp. N2AIL. The sequence goes on from NZ_JALBYT010000024.1 coordinate 53,580, forward strand.
CTGCTCTCCAGTGGTTTTTCTGGGCCTATCATGCCCGTCACCCCTAAATATCGGGCAGTGATGGGTGTGCTCGCCTATCCCAATATTGAAGCGTTACCCATCAAACCCGATTTAGCCGTCATCTGTACCCGCGCTTGCCGTGTGCCCGCCATCGTTGAAACCCTGGCGCAATTTGGCTGTAAAGTGGCGATAATTATGGCGTCGGGCATGGCGCAGGAATTTAACGAAGATGGCGTGAGTCTACTTGATCTAACAATGCAAAATGCCAAGCGTTACGGGATGCGCATTCTGGGGCCAAATAGCTTAGGTATGTTGCTGCCGCCATTGGGATTAAACGCCAGTTTGGCCCATGCCAGCGCCCTACCGGGTAAAATTGCCTTCGTGTCTCAATCAGCCGCCATTTGTACAACAGTACTCGATTGGGCTAATAACAAAGGTATTGGCTTTTCGTCCTTTATCTCTCTGGGCGATGCCACCGACATTAACTTTGACGAATTGCTCGATTACCTTGGTCGCGACAGTCGCACCAGTGCCATCATGCTTTATATCGATTCTGTGAATGAGAAACGCCATTTCCTCTCCGCTGCGCGAGCCGCCTCACGCAATAAACCGATTCTGGTGATTAAATCTGGTCGCAGCGCCGAAGGGGCCCGCGCCGCAAAATTACATACGGGCGGCGTTGGCGGTAACGATGCCGTATATGAAGCCGCATTTCGCCGTGCGGGTATGCTACGGGTTAACGACTTGATTGAACTGTTTGCCGCGGTTGAAAGCCTTGCGCATTCCAATCCGCTGCAAGGTGAACGCTTAGGGATTATCAGTAATGGTGGTGGCCCCGCGGTGTTAGCGGTGGATGAACTCATTATGCGCGGCGGTAAATTGGCTGAATTGTCAGATGACACCATAGCGAAATTAGAGGCCGTGTTGCCTAATACTTGGTCAAGGCAAAATCCCATCGATATTATTGGTGATGCGAACGCATCACGATATGCTAAAGCCTTGACTATCTTGATGGATTCCAATGAGCTGGATGCCATTTTGGTACTGCACTCGCCTTCAGCGCTCGGTGAAAGCGTTGAAATCGCCGATGCCTTGATTAGTGTGATCCACGCGCATCCGAAAAAGAATCGCCTTAATATTTTGACCAACTGGAGCGGCGAAGACTCTGCCTATCAGGCGCGAAAACGCTTCACTAAGGGCGGCATATCTACCTATCGTACACCCGAAGGTGCCGTGGGTGCTTTTATGCACATGGTTGAATACCGCCGTAACCAAAAACTGCTACAAGAAGTACCGCAATCGATCCCCGACAATATTCCTACCGATAGCCACACGGCGCGCACATTACTGCAAGCGGCTCAAGCGAAAGGTAAATCGGTACTCGAAACCCACGAGGCAAGTCCTATTTTGCGCGCCTATGGACTGAACACGATAGACACTTGGTTTGTGAAAGATGCCGATGAAGCGGTCGCCATCGCTAATGAGGCGGGCTATCCCTTAGCATTAAAAGTGCAGTCTCCGAACATCTTGCATAAGTCCGATGTGCACGGAGTGATGCTCAATCTAACCTCGGCCGAAGATATCCGCCACGCCGCGAGTGCCATTACTCAAAGGGTGCATCAAGCCAATCCCGAAGCCATTATCGAAGGCATGATAGTGCAAAAGATGGCGTTGACCGCTGGCGCACAGGAAATCCGTGTTGCCGTAATAAGCGATCCCGTCTTTGGTCCAGCGATTTGTTTGGGTGAAGGCGGTTCAGAGTGGGATCCGACCAATGACGCCGCCGTTGCCTTGCCGCCACTGAATATGGCACTGGCGCGTTACATGGTGATCCAAGCGTTAAAAACCCATAAGTTGAAGGACAGGCATTTACCGCTCGGTTTAGACATGAATGCCCTGTGTGTGATGCTTACGCAAATATCCCACATCATTATCGATTGCCCCGAAATCGCCTCTTTGGATTTAAACCCAGTATTAGCCGCGGGTGAAAACATCACGCTGCTCGATGTTAATATCCGTTTGCACGATGCCAATGCCGACAGTTCATCGCGCATGGCCATCATGCCGTATCCGAAGGAATTAGAAGAAGTTGCCGAGCTTAAAAATGGCCTAAAGGTGATGCTAAGACCGATTCTTCCCGAAGATGAACCCAAGCATTTGGCTTTTGATAATTCGTTATCCGATGAAGACAGATACAAACGCTATTTTGGGGTGCGCTCGAAAATGACCCATGAGGAAATGGCGGTATTGACCCAAATCGATTACGCCCGTGAGATGGCCTTTATCGCCACCGCCAAAGGCCCCGATGGAGATGACATCACCTTAGGTGCAGTACGGGCGTCCATCGACCCCGACAATACCGAGGCCGAGTTTGCCATGGCAGTGCGCGGCGATCATCAAGGAATAGGTTTAGGTAAGTTGTTGCTCGAAAAACTGATTAAGTATTATCAAGCTAACGATACGCCTGTGCTCACCGGCTTTACCATGTTCGAGAATCGCAATATGGCCAGCCTTGCCAAGAGTCTCGGTTTTAAGGTGAGCTTCGACATGGAGGAGCATTTGATCAAAATGCATATGGATTTAAAACCGCCCAGTGATAAATAGTGCCTATCCAAACTAAAAAAACGCCGCAATGATTTGCGGCGTTTTTTTATCAAATCTGCTGAAATCTATAGTACAACCGCACAGTTTAATTTTTATGCAACTTAGTTTTATCTATTAATCACTTAAAATGTCAGGATGCTTGAGAAGAATATTGATAACGAGCCAAGGTCGTGAACCGTTGGCCAAATAAATGCAGCAAAATCAACAGATTAATGGCAACTGAACCAGCAAAAACTCAATCACGATTCAACCTATCTGATTAACCTCTCACGCAGTTACGGCCTTCGGCCTTCGCTTGATACAGCGCTTTGTCGGCGCGACTGAATAGGGTTTCTGCATCGTCGCCTTGCTGTAATGAAGCGAGACCAATCGAAACAGTAATTGCGCCAAGGGAAAGCTTTTTGTCTTTTCCTATGGTTAAGCGGCGCTCAGATATACGTTCCCGTAAATTTTCAGCCACTTGTAATGCATCGTGAAAATGAGTGTTCGGTAACACCACCACAAATTCTTCGCCGCCATAGCGCGCCACAAAGTCATCCCCTCGCACACATTGTTTTAAGGCTAATGCGACATAGGCCAACACTTTATCGCCGGTCAAATGGCCATAGGTGTCGTTAAAGGCTTTAAAATTATCGATATCGATCAGCAAAAGACTGCAACGGGTTTGATGATCTTGGGAGAGGTAGATTTGATCTTGAATACTCAATTCATAGGCACGGCGATTGTGCAGCGAGGTTAATTGGTCTGTCATCGCTGCTAGGCTCAGGTTTTCCATTTCCGATTTAAGATTTTGCACTTCTTGGCCCATGGTGCACAGGCTTTGCTCCATCTCACGGTTGTTGATGAGCAGCATCTGCATTTCATCGACTACACCATCAACCAGCTCGTTTAAGGTATTAATGTCGGGATTCGTCTGTAGGCGTAAACCAAACTCTGCTAATGAACCTGAAAACGCCGCGGTGCCTTGACTCAACTGACTGATTTTACTTAACAAACTATTGATCAGGATTTGCGTTTCAATCTGCACATTTTCAATCACTTCGGGTGACTGTTCTTGAATGAAGTTCTTATACAGGCTGGTATTGACCTCCTTAGTAAAAGAGACCGAATTAGCCAGAAAGCCATCAATCGCACGGTTTAAATCGAGATTTGTCCCTGCAAAATATTCATACCAAACGGTGTAGTTTTCAGGTGTAACGGGGATATCGAGGGCAGACATTTGCGGTACGGCCAAACGCAAAATTTGCGCGGCAGAATCAAGCTCTTTATTTTCTGCAGTAGAAGGCATAAATCGCGAACCATAGACTTGTTATGTTTTTGTATGCATTAAGTTAACTCAAGTGCTTCGATTTGGATATGGGGGAAATCAATTATTATGATAGGCGACAAAAGAAAAGAGGATGTTGCCATCCCCTTTTAAGTTAGAACTTGAATTGACGACACCAAACTAACGAGGTATCACTCAATAACTTGGGGTCAGTCGATCAGACTTAGTCGCAAGATAGCATTGAGTCACAAGATAACATTGAGTCGCACGATAATGCTCGCGACTCAATATTGATGAGTTAATGGGTTGATTAACCTCGGCAACTGGCAAAGATATCTAACTTAGGCTGATATACCTCGGTCTTGACATTCATTAGGCCTAAAAGACTGTCGAATAAATTGTCATGGGAGAAACCGCCCTTCGCCGCGTGATCTGCTAAACAGGCCATGTCTAAGTGGTTATCTTTACTGAAATCTTCAGATACCCAAGCAAGCATAGGAATACTCGTCTGTTCGATTGGCGCAATGCTATAAGGAGCGCCATGTAAATACATGCCCTTCTCACCTAACGATTCGCCGTGATCACTGAGATACAACATGGCTGGATCAAATTTATCTTGCTGATTTTGTAACTTTTTCACTACTTCGCTGATGATGTAGTCAGTATACAAAATGGTGTTGTCGTAGGTGTTCATCAGCTCATCTGGGCTACAGTTTTGGATATCGCTGCGCTGACAATCCGGTGTGAACTTACGGTGCTCCGGTGGATAACGTAAGAAATACGTCGGTCCATGGCTACCAATCACATGCAACACAATCACAGTATCTTTGCGTTCTGCAGTGGCCAAGGTTTCATCTAATTTGTTGAGTAACACTTGGTCGAAACAATATTGGCCAGTACACAACTCAGGATCGCTGTTCAAATCAATCGTAATGTTTTCAACTTGATCGCACACGCCTTTACAACCAGAGTCATTGTCAAACCACTGCACTTTAATTCCGCCATGGTTCAACACATCAACTGCAGTATCTTGGGCATAGGCGCGGCGAGAATCATAATCTTCCCGTCCCATGCGTGAAAACATACAAGGCAAAGATACCGCCGTTGCCGTGCCACATGAATGGGTATCTTTAAAGACTATTAATCCTTGGTCTTGGGTATGGGCGTTGGTTGGCTTGTCGTAACCATAATACTGATAATTCATCGAACGCGCGGTTTCACCAACCACAAGCACTAGCAAGTTAGGTTTACCATTAGGGTTAGTACTGACATTCTTAGCATCGAGGCCAAGCTGCTGATATTCCATCGGTGTTTGCAAATAATGCACATTAATGTACTTAGACGCAGCGCCAATATAGTACGTCGGCACGATATAACGTTTTAGCTCGTCGTTGTTGCGGCCAAAGGCGGCATAATCTTGGAAATAAAAGAAAGCAATAATGCCGAGTCCCGCCAACATCGCCAGCATAAACAGCACTTTATGTAGTAACTCTTTGAAAAAAGGCTGGTACTGAATATCGGCCTTATAGATAAGGTACGCAGGTAAAATCCCTGTCAGTAACATATTCATTATCGAAGCGAAATTCACATACATCAGCGCTTCAGCATGATTGGTTTGAAAGGTGTTTTCTATCATGCCGTAATCAAACACGACATTGTATTGATAGGCGGCGAAGAACACACTCGATGACAGCAAGGTGAGTATGATGAAAAACGGCTTAACGAGGTACTTCACCGTAAATAAGGAAAACACAAAGCTGAGGGCAAAGGCTAAAAACAACGGCATAGTGGCGATGAAGATAGGATCGACATCTGGTTGTTTTTCTATGCCTTTTTTAATGATGCCGAATAGTGGGATATTGAAGATACAAACGTAAAATAACGCTGTGATAAAAGTGAATCGATTCACCGATAGAGTCTTAAATCTTGCTAGCACTGATAGCTCTCACTCAAATTAGTTGTTTGTCGAGACTAACTTAATATTCTTAAGGTAATCTTAGGCTGTAACAGTCAAATTTTTTGCCATAGTAGCAAGCTCTTGGTAATGGCTCAAATTATCTGTGGTTAATGCTCACATTTTAAAAACAAACTTAAAAAAACGGCCGAACCTCAATGAGTTCGACCGTTTTTTGCTCCCCAACCTATTAGGGCCTTGCTCGGTTTTATCACCAACGAATTAACAATTCATGTTAACCCTGCGGTGATTATCGTAACTGCTGTAATAAGTAGGCAAACGCCATTGAATTAAGTTCCGCAGCTTGATTATTATCTGCAGCGCCGGCGTGGCCACCTTCGATATTTTCGTAGTACAACACATCAATCCCCATGTCTTTCATCTTAGCGACCATCTTACGGGCGTGACCTGGGTGAACCCTGTCGTCACGGGTAGAAGTGGTGAAAAAGACCTTTGGATAATGCACGTCTTTATGCAGGTTATGATAAGGCGAGTAGGTTTTAATGTACGCCCATTCTTCTGGAATATCAGGGTTACCGTATTCACCCATCCAGCTGGCACCCGCTAGCAACTTATTGAATCTAAACATATCAAGTAAAGGTACTTGGCACACGACAGCATTATAAAGATCTGGTCTGCGGGTAAATGCCGCGCCCATTAACAGGCCGCCGTTGCTGCCACCTTGGATACCTAAATGTTTGCTTGAGGTGATTTTACGGGCAATCAAATCCTCAGCGATTGCCTCAAAATCCTCATAGGCTTTATGTCGATTTTGCTTTAACGCCGCTTGATGCCAAGCAGGGCCGTATTCGCCACCGCCACGAATGTTGGATAACACATAGACGCCGCCCTGCTCTAACCAATTCTTACCAATGGTGGCCGAATAAGAAGGACGCAGCGACACTTCAAACCCGCCGTAGCCGTAAAGTAGCGTAGGATTGGTGCCATCTAACTTAAGATCCTTCGCCATCACCACAAAGTACGGTACTTTAGTGCCATCTTTAGACGTCGCAAAATATTGCTCAGTTTTAAACTTGTCCGCAGCAAACTGTTGCGGCATACCTTTAATTTTCTTTGGATTTAAGGTTTTGGCATTCACAGTGTAGAGACTTGAAGGCTCAAGAAAACTAGTGTAATTCACGAAGAAATCATCGCTGTCTTGCTCAACGTCCATTACAGTCAAGGCGCCATTCGCTTCAAACGGTACGTGAGTGCTCTGCCAAGCGCCCTTTTCGTCTTGCTCATAACGCACTAATTTGCTTTTCACGTTATCGAGCCAATTAACGAAAATTGCACTCTTGCTAAAACTGAGCTGCGCAATCGATGCAGTTTGAGTCGGGCTAACAAATAAACTGAACTTGGCTTTTTGGGCGATAAGATCCGCCACATCGGCATACACGACCGCGCCTTGCTTAAAGTTACCGTCTTGATTGGTTAAATCACTCTTTAACTCAATGAATAACTTACCTTTGAAATAACCTTTAATCTCAGCATCTTGCGGTAAAGGCAATCCAATGAGTTTACCGTCTTGGTACACATATTGGCTGGCGGTGTAGAAGGTATGCGCCTCGGTCACTAAACTCAGCGGCGTTTTATCATCGAATAACACCCAGCCAGAGACTGCAACTGAAGCCTTGTCGCCGGTGAAAACAGGCTTAGCTTGGTCAAGTGGCGTACCGCGTTGCCACAGTTTAACGCCCCGGGGATAACCCGAATCCGTCATGCTTTGACCATCACCAAAATCAGTACCGACAAAGGCGTGATCTTTATCTATCCAGCTCAAGCTCGATTTGGCTTCTTTTAAAAAGAATGGCTTATCTTTGGCAGCAACAAAGGATTTAGTGTTGAGATTAAATTCACGCACTTCCACCGCATCGGCACCGCCGCGAGACAATGAGACAAAACAGCGCTCATTTTCGGGATATTGACAGCTAATATCCTTAAATACCCAATTGACTGCTTCGGCTTTACCTAAGGCATCGATATCTAGCACGGTTTCCCATTTAGGATCGGCCTTGGCATATTCTTCCATTGTGGTGCGACGGTAAATGCCGCGCACATGGGTGTCATCCTTCCAAAAGTTGTATAACTTGTCGCCAATATGGGTGGCGTAGGGAATGCGTTCTTTATCGTTCAGGATGGCGAGGCTGTTCGCCACTAAGGTATCAAAACCTTTGAACGCTTTAATTTCGGCGGCCGATGCGGCATTTTGGGTTTTCACCCATTCCATAGGCTTAGCGCCTTCAACATCTTCCAACCAAATATATTTATCTTCTTCTGCGTGAAGTTGACCGCTCATTCCGAGCACTCCTGCAATGCACCAAGGCAGTAATTTATTATTCATTCTATTCCTTTTATACAAAGTCCATCTTGAGATCTGCACTTACATTACCTTAATTAATATCCAGTTCAACCATTAATCCAACAAGAATGTAACAAAAGGTAAGATACTGTAATAGCAGATGATTAATCTAGAATGAATCGCGTTTTTAAAGATGTCGTGCTATAAAAAAGCGTCCACGAGGGACGCTTTTTAGTCGATGACGTAGGGTAAACTAAAACTCGTTATTCATGCGTGACAGCAAATTAAGCAGCACGATTCGTTCTTCACTGCTCATTTTTGCGGTGAGATCTGTGGTGAGTTGTAGATGCAAAGCATCATGTTCAAGGAACAAGGCTTGGCCCTTATCGGTTAACTCCACTAGAATCGAACGGCGATCGGTTTCATGGGGGCGTCGCACAACCCACTGTGCCTCTACCATTTTATCGATTTGAACCGTTAATGTGCCCGTTGTGACACCAATCTTGTCCGCCAATTCCTTCATTCGCATAGCGCCGTGCACGCCAAGTAACTCAATGGTGTGCACCTGCGACAGACTAAAACCTTTGTCACGTACAATGGCGTGCTCCCAAGACGACAACTTTTCGTAAAATTCAATAATCACATGATTTAATGCATGATCTGTTGAATGCGCGGCCGTTGAATGTCCAGCTGTTGATTGTGCAGCAGGCAAATGTGCCTCACTTGAATGCTGGTTTGATGAGGGATGATGTTCAACAGTCATTTAGACTTCCTTAGCCATACACTCGCGCTGACGACAAGTATGGAGTTCAATGGTGATATGAGCCAATTCAGGAAATTGTGACAGTAACTGATTAAAATAACTGACATCTTTCGGTGAATGGGACACGATAGACACCATAATAGCATGGTGATCGGCGCTCACTCGCCAAAGATGTAAATCGGCCACTTGATGATCTGTTACAGCTTCAATGGTTTGCGTGACTTTACGCTGTAATGATGCTTTAACGCCGCCGTCCAGCAAAATAGGGCTGGTTTGCTGAATGAGTCCCCAAGACCAACGGCTGATAATCACAGCACCCACTATACCCATAATCGGGTCGAGCCAAGTCAGTCCCATGTATTTACCAAACAACAAAGCAGCGATGGCGAGCACTGACGTTAACGCATCGGCCAGTACGTGAAAATAGGCAGCACGTAGGTTGTGATCATGGCCACCGTGGGCCTTCTGGCTCTTGTGCTCATGCTCTGCAGCATGTTGGTGATCATGTTTATGTTGGCAATGGCTGTGATCATGATGACTTTCATCGTGTGCATGTGAGTCATGGTGCGGGTGCGGATCCGCATCATGTGAATGCGCTGTATGGGCATGATCGTCATGGGTGTGTGCTTGGCTGTTATGATGCGCGTGAGCATGTTCGTCTTTATGATCATCTTGATGGTCATGAGCGTGACTATGTCCGTGCCCATGGTCGTGGGTATGATGATCTTTAAGTAAAAATACACTCAGCACATTGACGCTTAAACCAATAACGGCCACAAAAATAGCTTCGTTGAAATGAATTTGCTCGGGACTAATCAGTCGCATTCCCGATTCAATCAACATTACCAGTGCCACAAGTCCTAGCGCTATTGCGCTGGTATAACCGCCAAGCACACTCACTTTGCCAGTACCGAAAGCAAAAGCAGGATCGTTAGCGTGTTTACGGGCATAGGAATAGGCGAATAACGTGATCATAAAGGCCGCGGCATGGGTTCCCATATGCCAACCGTCGGCGAGCAGTGCCATAGAACCGTAAATGGTTCCGGCAGCAATTTCAGCCACCATAGTGATGACAGTTAAATACAGTACATAACGCGTGTTCTTTTCGCCATCGCGGTTCTGGCTCGAAAACTCATGGGAGTGTTGCCACTGGGCAAGTGAGTGCCCTTGGCGGTGGGCAGTAGCTTGATGCTCTGTCGCTTGCTCGGCTGTAGTTGATTTCATTGTGTTATTCCTACTCCATGTCCATCGCTATCAATGATAAAAAACGTGTTGCCTGAATTATAGTTTGAATATCAAAATATATGAAACTCAAATTAACTATTTATCAAGATATACCGTTTTCAAACTTTTAAACGTGCATGTTGATCCCCATAATGCATCTGTACTCCTGCCATCAGTCGAGACGCCAGTATGTGAAGCAAGAAAGATAACTAGACTAGGCAAAATAGTTCAGGCAAGGTTTAATGAGTAATTGATTTACTTGTAAAAAATTGACTCAGCAAAGAATTGCAATCGCCGTTAATGTATCAAATTAGTCTTTGAAGAGTGACATTAATCCTTATTATTCAAATTGATAAAAATTATTCGGGTTAAAAATAAATTTTTATCAAATTATTTAACCCTTTCTTGCTTCTGCTGCGTTTATAGGGGCAGAACATCGACAAATTTGTCGATATCCATTCAGTTCGATTAGGAGAAACAAGATGAAATTGAAGACCTTATTTAGCGTTAGCGCCGTTCCACTTGCATTTGCACTATTGTCATTTAATGCCACGGCAGTCAGTCCACCACACCCAACAGGGTTAAATGCACCTATGGTTAACATTCAACGTTTCGATAAAAATGATTACCGCGCACAGGAAGCCACTAAGATGTTCCCTGCTCCAGCAGCTGGCATGGTGCAGCACATTTTGAGTTTGCCTAAGTTAGAAAACGAAGATGACTACATGATCGAAATCCAAATTGGCCAGACTCAAATGGTCGATTGCAATAAGCATGGATTAAACGGGGAATTGAAGGAACTGACAGTACAAGGTTGGGGTTATAACTACTATCAAGTGGATGAAATCGCTGAAGGGCCGAGCACTATGATGGCCTGTTTCGAATTGGCGAAGAAAGAAGCTTTTGTTCGTATTCCGGGTGAACTGAAAATGCGCTACGACAGTCGTTTACCTAAGGTATTTTATCTACCAGAAGGCGCGGAACTGCGTTTCAGAACGTGGAAAGTGGATTCAACCTATCAATATTCCAAGTAAGTAGCACGATTTTAACGCTCGAGTCATCAATCGAATGCGCTTCGAGTCTTTGCTGATTGATAAAAGCAAAGACTCGAAGAACATTAACTAGAATCGTTTAATTCTAACAACTTGCATGATTTCTATCTCAAAACCCGCCACAGTTTCTGTCTCTGGGTAATAGATGACATTGATCTTTTGCCCTTGCAGATTACGATATTTTTTCACCCGTCTGAATTTAAACGGCACATCACAATCTTCAATCATAACAGTATGTTGTACCCACTCTGCCTTTTCTCTTTGCATATGGGAAACCACAGTCACACCTTCAGAGTGAACTAAATGTTCATGGGTGGCTAACATCTTTTTTACGGCCTTATTCATGTTCAACTCTTTTATCATCTAGTTGCGACAACAGTGACTCAACTTTCTGTTTAATTTCAGCATATCTCAATTTTTCACAGCGGCCGAAGCCACTTAACTTACGCACTTGAAAACGACTCACCAAAGGCACCGACATGCCTGCGAGGCAACGACAATAGGTATCGATTGACAAAACATCAATCCCTTTAGCCGTTAAATGATGTTTCAACTCACGCAAATCAGCCAATATCTGCTGATCTGTCGGCCAAGTTGGTTCCGTCGAATAGCGCAACTTAGCAATATTGCCGCGGCAAACACTGCAATGACCGCAGACCGCTGGCGTCTCATTATCATCAAAATAACGGGATAAATTGTGGCTTAAGCACGTCTCAAGTTCAAAAAAGCGGACTAACTGCGCGATTCGCCCAATTTCTTTCTGCTCTTTATCAATAAAATAATGGTACAGCTCATCGATGAGTTCGGAACGCGCTAATGCGGCAACATCCACCCGATACACATCAGTAATTCGTTTAGTCTCTAATTCAATCAACTGATGTTCAGCTAAATATTCCAGCGCGGCTAACACGCGGCTGCGCTCATGACCCGTCGCACTGTACAAGGCATCAAAATCTAACGCGCCCCATACTTTCTTCATCTGCGTATGATTAAAAATCTGCGTCAAAAACGCCTGCCGCTCGGGATTAAATCGGCTGAGAATGGCGTGTTTGTCGACCAAAAACTTGTAATTAACGTCAGCGTAGTAAGCGAATAACGGCTTAACTACACCTAAAATTTCCAATTGAACGAGTAACGTTTTTAACGGTAACTGGCGAATATTACTTGCCGTCGACACGCCATTGAGCTGACATTCCCACTGACCGGAATCTTGATCAAATCGAATAGCCTCAATGACTTGTGCTATACCTTCTCGCTCTGGCGTATCGCCATACACAAAATTCTCAACGGTATTGAGCCCGTCAAGATTGGCCAAAGTGACACAATGGGATAACGCACCATCACGCCCTGCTCTGCCGATTTCTTGGCTGTAGTTTTCAATAGATTTAGGCAAATCGTAGTGGATCACAAAACGAATATTGCTCTTATCGATTCCCATGCCAAAAGCGATGGTTGCAACCACCACTTGCAGCTTATCCTGCATAAAATCATTTTGAATTTGTTGACGTTTTTCATCTTCAAATCCAGCATGATAGGCACTGGCGACTATACCTTGTTGGCTCAAGAGTCGTGCGACCGTTTCGGCGGTTTGCTGCAAAGTCACATACACAATGCCGGCACCTGAGAATGATGCAATCTGGTTAACCAGTAAGGCATTCTTCTCTTGCGTTGATACAGGCAGAACAGTCAAATCTAAATTGGGTCGATAAAATCCCGTTTGCACTATGTGTTCAGACGCAATATCAAAGCGCTTGGCCATATCCAGTTTCACTTTACGTGTTGCTGTGGCCGTCAATAACAGTACCAATGGGATCTCAAGCTCACGCCGATAGTCGGGCAATTTAAGATAATCGGGCCGAAAATTATGGCCCCACTCTGAAATACAATGCGCCTCATCGACGACTAGCATGGACAGCGAAACCGATTGAATAAATTGCCGAAAACGTTCATTTTTGAAACGTTCCACCGACACCATCAAGATTTTCAGCTTGCCAGAGCGCGCATCTGCCATCACTTGCTGACTCTGCTCGGCGCTTAAGGTTGAATCTATGCTGGCCGCATGAATTCCCTTAGATTGTAAAAATTCCAGCTGATCTTTCATCAAGGCGAGTAAAGGCGAAATCACTAAACTCAAATGGGGTAACTGCAATGCTGTAAATTGATAACAAAGGGATTTACCAGAACCCGTCGGAAAAATCGCTAAACTCGACTTCCCCGCCAACAGTTGTGTTATCGTTTGCGCTTGGCCTGGGCGAAATTCAGAAAACCCGAAATCCTGCTGCAACAAACTAATGTATGGATTGGTTTCTGGAATGGGATTGAACATCAACCGTCCTTTACACTCATCCTTACCACCCAAAAAATTCGGGTATACCGCAAGAAAAAGATTCAGCATTAAGTGAGTCGACTAGTCTAGCAAATTTTGAGGTACTTTACGGAGTTAATTACCGACAACTGAGTTTTGGAGCTGAATTTATCGGTTGAAAACCATGATGCCGCAGATAAAGTGTGACGGTTAATCTATTGATTTTATAAGAAGTAATTGGCTATTCTTATAAAAAATTAAATGCAAAAATAAAAACGGCTTTAAAAAATGAGCGACAAGGTAAGCGCCGAGGCTAGAGCTTAGGTTCATCTCGGCAACATGCAGTCTTCAGTTTAAGGTTTTCTCGCAAGGTATAAATTAATCAGCGAGGTGAGTTTATCCTGAAATCTTTCTTCAAAACTATCAATATCACGTCCGATAGAGACAAGATATTTAGTCGCTTGTTCGCGGGAAAGTAATTTATTGGCAACACTGTATTGCATCTCATCCAAGGTTTTATCGTATCTTGGGATCAGCAACCAAGTGCCAACATCGACGTCGAAATGTTGCATCGCTTTCTGGGCCAAAGCACAAAAAGCCTCAATATGATCCACACCATCAGGTCCGAGACAGCCAGGCTCAATTCGGCACAGGACAGCAATTTTCCTATCATTTTCAATGCTTACACTCATTTCTGATGCCCCATGTTACCGAGTCTTAAACTTAAAAAATCCCTTTAAACTTAACAGCAATTTTACGTGTCTGCACAGATAAGTCACGGCTTACTTGCTCATTTAAGCGATTATTAACAAATCCATTTTAGGCGATATTGCGACGTCATAATAAAGATCAACAGAACTTAACTCTGCCCATTTTATTTCAGGACGAGACAAGCCAGAGATTATTCATCAAGCATATCGTCGACACTCATATTGTCATCTAGGTCATCTGGATGCAGCAAATGGTTTTGTGAGTTATCGGCATCATGTTCTGACAATAAGTTATCAATCGCCTGATCAAAACTGTCTAACTTTTGTGTCTCCATATAACGCTTTAATCTCTGAATAATATCCCTACTTACCTCTATATGGGATTTTTTCTGACGCTTTTTTATTTGAGATAGCTCTTTACGAACCATGCGCCAACCCAAATCAGTAAAATACTGATTGAGCATTTTGTTTACATTCTTAAGCTCGTTGTCGAGTCGCTGTGTCTTTTTACGTAATCGGACCAATTCATTTAATTGTGTCACCAACTCAGTATAGGAAACCGTTTGTAACTCAGCGTCACAAAACCAATCTGGCTTAGATGCCACAGCTTCAGGATTGATAAGGCGATAAATTAAGGGTAAGGCAAAAATTAATTCTGCTTCCTCAAGCAATAATAATTTTCTTCCTGCTGTCGGTTTGTCTTGTTGATATATCCAAGCTTGCGGTTCCATAAATACGTTTCTTTAGTTAAGTATGCGTTTAATGCGGATGAAATAAATGGGACCTCATGCTAGTACAAATCGACAAGTATTAATATATGGTTCAACCATTTTATTGGCTGGGAATCGATTCCTTATGCTTCATTTTGCCTTAGGCAGAAATAGCTCAACTCATAACAGGCTAAGAACCTGATAAGCGGTTGTCGTTATTAGCTTAAATGTCGCCCAACACACAAGTCTAGTTTAGGGCATACCATTCATGCAAACCAATAAAATGGTTAAACCATTCTTTAAAATTGTGCATCTGTGGCTAACCAAGCTAGAAACCATCGCATATAGAAAGTACGAATTTCATACTATTATTGCCTTTATTTTTACATCCGCTTAATTAATCACCATTGTCAGAATAGGTTTATCTTGTCTATTTTTTAAACTAAACAATCCAACTAAATGTTATTTCATGCACCCTCCTCTAATAAAAGAGGATTATTTAAACAAATAAGCACTTTACCAGTGATAACGACGATTATCACTGGTAGATATAGCACTAATTTGCGTATAATTACGCCTTCTTAATTCGATATCAGGTGACTTCAACGGCATGTCTAAAATGATCCGGACAAATAGTAATGCTCAAAATAACGCCAATATATCGAATGAAAGAGCGACTGGCTCAGATCATCACCATAATAACCGTGCTGAACAGCCACGTTTTTTTGAAGAGTCTTTCCTACCACAATCTGTTCGAAGTGATTATTTAAGCGCCGCCGAAGAAACTGAATACGAAATTTCAGTGAACACTCGCCGTGTTTATAATACGAGCTTTAGTGTATTTAGCCGTTATTGTGCCGAGCACCAACTTCAGGCCCTGCCCGCAGATCCACGAAGCGTAATTTCATTTATTGGTCATCAAAAAGAATTGATCCAAGAAAGCACTGGCGTTCAACTTTCTAAGCAAACATTAACCACAAGGTTGGCAGCAATTCGTTACCATCATATTCAAGCGGGATTTCACTCGCCAACCGAACATCCACTGGTGATCAGAGTAATGCGTGGCTTGAGCAGAAATCAATCTCGCCATGTGAGTGACTACGATCAACAACCCATTATGTATGATGAAGTGGAAATGTTGATCCAAGCTATCGATGAACAAGTGCAGCCATTAACCCGAGCGCGGGACAAAGCGATTATTCAATTAGGATTACAAGGTGGGTTTCGTCGTTCTGAACTGGCAGATATAAAAGTTCAGTATGTCAGTTTTCTGCGTAACAAATTAAAAGTGCGCCTGCCCTATTCGAAGAGTAATCAGCAAGGCCAACGGGAATGGAAAGACCTGCCAGACCATGAACCCTTTGCAGCACTCGACGCCGTGAAAAATTGGCTATCGTTAGCCAATATTGAAGACGGACATTTATTTAGATCGCTTTCCCGTGATGGAAAAAATTTACGTCCGTATCAAATGAAAGACCGACATTCAGGTTCTAGTTCATTACTGAATAAAAATAGTGGTTTCCTTACCGGCGATGATATTTATCGCATCATTAAAAAATATTGTACTAAAGCAGGACTGCCCGCAAAATTTTATGGTGCCCACAGTTTGCGCAGTGGCTGCGTAACACAACTGCATGAAAATAATAAAGATCACTTATACATCATGGCCAGAACCGGACATACCGATCCGCGCTCACTTCGTCACTATTTAAAACCAAAAGACTGAAACTTAACTACCACAGGTTAAGCATTAACTCCTTCGTTTTAACCTGAAGTTTAACCTGAGAAATAGACTTCACTTGATTCTTCTAAGAAGGAAATGGATTTCATTCAAAGGACATTAATGTACAGAACTAATAAGTACTAATGGAAACACATTAGATAATTATATAAATTTACAATTTAAGTTATATTAAAAACATCAAATTAGAGCAATAAATCTAATTAATGTTATTTTAAGATTGATATATTTCTAACCTAAAATACTTATCACATCCAATTTAACATTCTTAAAACATATAAGCTTGGTCAGTATGTAAATTATTCCTGTAATATAAAATCAGCTTTATTGTCATATTGGTACTTTAGCCTTAGGCACGAAATTTAATTCATCGTACTAGCCGGAGTAAAATATGAGTAAGGCCACCTTTGATCCTACACTTTATAATAAAAGTAATAATGAACCCTTTAATCAAGTGTTGGATAAGCATTTATCTCGCCGTAATTTCGTAAAAAGTGGCTTAGGCCTCAGCGCTATGACAGCTTTTGCCAGTGTTGGCTTAACCGCTTGTGGTTCAGACAATGAAACTGTTCCTAAACCTGTCGATCCAGTCACGCCAGTGCCACCGACTAAAAGTAGCGCCAAGCTTAACTTTACATCGGTTGCGGGTTCTCGCTTAGATGCGGTTGTCGTGCCAGAAGGTTACACAGCGCAGGTGTTAGCACCTTGGGGCACGCCATTAAACGCAAAAGCGGCGCCATGGAAAAACGATGGTAGTAACACGGCCGATGACCAAGCCAACTCAGTGGGCATGCACCACGATGGCATGCATTTCTTCCCATTAAATGATGCGGGTGATGACGGTCTACTCTGCATTAACCACGAATACATTGACGAAGATGCCTTGCATCCTACGGGCCAGACATTTGACCCCACTTCTGGTCTTCGCACTGTTATCGATGAAGTGCGCAAAGAAATTAACGCTCACGGCGTGTCGGTTGTACGTATAAAACTGATGAATAATCAATGGGAAGTTGTCAGTAATGATGGTCATAACCGTCGATTTACTGGCGCGACTGTGATGG
This sequence comes from Shewanella sp. N2AIL, assembly GCF_022690845.1. NCBI lineage: Bacteria > Pseudomonadati > Pseudomonadota > Gammaproteobacteria > Alteromonadales > Shewanellaceae > Shewanella > Shewanella sp. N2AIL. Next base: position 71,276 of record NZ_JALBYT010000024.1, read on the forward strand.
ATATCAGCGGTCCTCTGGCCTACTCTTCGCTACTCGAAACCCGCTATTCTCCCGATGGCAGCCAAGCACGCGGCACCTTAAATAACTGTGGTAATGGCTACACGCCTTGGGGCACTTACCTGACCTGTGAAGAAAATTGGCCAGGCTATTTTGCCAATCGTGGCAGCTTAACCGCCGATCAGAGTCGCATTGGGATCAGTAAAACCAGTACACGTTATGGCTGGGACGATCTTGCCGGTCATGATGAAGAACGTCTCGATGAATTTGCGCGTTTCGATGTCACGCCAAAGGGCGCAAGTGCTCAGGATGACTACCGTAACGAAGCAAACGGCCACGGTTTCATTGTGGAAATCGACCCGTACAACGCCACCTCTCGCGCGGTAAAACGTACTGCCCTTGGTCGTTTCCGCCATGAAGGTTGTACCTTTGGTAAATTGACAGAAGGCAAGCCCGTGGTGTTCTATTCTGGCCACGATTCGCAATTCGAATACCTCTATAAATTTGTTTCAAATGCGGCCTGGGATGCAAAGGATGCTGACAGCAGCAACCGCCTGCAAACAGGCGATAAGTACATGAATGAAGGTACTTTATACGCGGCTAAATTCAATGGAAATGGTGGCGGTATTTGGTTACCTTTGACGTTAGATAGCCAAACCACTGACGGCAAAACCCTAGGCGATAGCTTCACAACTTTGGCCGACATTATTTTAAACACAGCGGGCGCAGCGGACCTAGTCGGCGCGACACCTATGGACCGACCTGAATGGTGCGCGGTCGATCCGTTCACAGGTTCAGCTTATTTGACCCTGACCAACAACTCGAAACGTACCGAAGCGAATCCTGCTAACCCAAGATTGAAAAACTACTTCGGCCATATTATTCGTTGGGATGAAGGCGACAAAGCGACTGAATTTACATGGGATATTTTTGTTTTCGGATCACCCAGCGATGGCAATGCTGAGACCAACTTGTCAGGCTTAACCGATCTCAATCAATTTGCTAGCCCTGATGGGTTAGCCTTTGATAAACGCGGTATCTTGTGGGTTCAAACCGACAATGGCGCAAAGGAAGTTACCGAAGAAACCAACGATCAAATGCTCGCGATCGTGCCTTCAACACTGGTGGATGGCCAAGAGAAACAAGTAGGCGTAACCGCCGATAATCAAATGGAGTTAAAGCGTTTCTTCGTCGGCCCCAACGACTGTGAAGTGACAGGTTTTGCCATTAGCCCAGATTACACTTCTGTGTTTGCTAACATTCAGCATCCAGGTAACTGGCCTTATTCGTCTAATGCCGCTGAACAAACACCAGCCGGAATCACATTACGGCCTCGCGCCGCCACTGTGGTTATTCGAAAATCAGATGGTAAAGAAGTTGCAGTTTAAGACGTTATTTAAGGAATATATTTGCTTTAGTTAAAGCGCAAATAAAGCTTTCTTGCCAGAGCAAACTTTAGCCTATATAAAACTCCCCTCAAGTGAGGGGGGTTTTTATTTAAGATAGTCACTAACTTAAATTTTTATATTACCCATTCATTTCGAAGATTAATTAACGCTTGCCGTTATTGGCTTGTTCGAAGGCAAGTTCAAAGGCATTGGTAAAATCTGTGATTGGCAGAAGATCTTCACGGCAACGTCGATTACGGCCCAATAATGATGATTCAACAAATAAATCAAACCACGTACTTAAGGCTTTGCCATTAGCCGCTTCGCCTATCGCCCCTAATGCTAAGGATGCCACCTCGGCGGTGCCAAGTTGAAAGTCATGGCTGCCTTTACGTAATGCATAGGTTGCCAGCGTGTCGGGATCGAAGGAAAGCAGTGGCAAGGAATGCAAGTAAGGACTCTTGCGGAACATTTTAATCGCTTCACGCCAACTGCCATCGAGCATGATCAGTAGCGGCCGTTTACCTTCGGCTAATGTCGACATCGGCACTTGGTTCAGTATTGTTTGTCCTTGCTCCGCATATTGGGCTGGAAACACTAAATAAGGTTGATATTGCGGCGAATCGAGCAAAGCAAGCAATGCCGCTTCAGGTTCTGTGCGCGACCAAATATAGGCGTGTGTATCTGGGATAAGATCCGCAATCAAGCGCCCACTGTTAGTTGGTTTTAGCACTTCATCGTTGTACATGATCAGCAGGAAACTGGCTTGAGTCTGTAACTGACGACGCAGCGCACAGGTACAGAACTGCTCACCTAATAGGCATAATGGACAGCGGATCAGTTTTTTACCACGGGCACCAAAGGGCTTAGTCGAAATAGACTTACGGTACTGATATAAATGGTGCACTGCATGTGGGGCTAAAGCCATAAAAACCAATTCTCTTTCAAACTTATTAGGGATTGCAACTAAGTTATTCAGCACTTTCCTCTCGCGGTGGCGCAGTTTATCCCTTGGCCGTAAATGGCGCAATCTGCGCAATGCATTATCGCGATAAAAGGCATAAGTGTCGGTGCTTGAGGATATAAGCTGCTGACTCACCTTTGCATTATGATTAAGGAAATCTCTTAGAATAGCGCAACAACTGTAATACTGAAGTCCATGCCATCACGCAGCATTTAACACTCGATTAGCGAGGTTAACCTTTCAGTTACTTACAGAGGGAATATTGACGCTAAATATCAGTAAGGACTTAACTTAATCGGGAATTACCGTAATATCGTGTGCAATCTCTACTCTATACATGCAATTTCGATAAAAGGTCAATTATGCAACGACATACCCTGCTCGCTACCATGCCGTTATTAAGCGGTGTACTGCTCACTGCAACGCTTTTTTCTAATGTCACTATGGCCCAAACGCTTAATACCAAAGACATCCAGTCACTTGTTGATTCTGCAGTCAAACCACTGATGGCCGAGTACGGTATTCCCGGTGCGGTGATTGGCATCACCATTGATGGTAAACAGTATTTTTACCAATATGGGGTCAGTTCTAAAATCACAGGGCAAAGTGTGACAGAACATACCCTGTTCGAGATTGGCTCTATCAGTAAAACCTTTACCGCGACACTGGCGAACTATGCACAAATCGAAGGTAAATTAACACTCACGGATATGGCCAGCGATTATGTTCCAGCATTAAAAGGCAGCCATTTTGATAAGATTAGTCTCATCAATCTAGCGACGCACGCTGCGGGAGATCTGCCGATGCAAGTTCCTGATAAGGTGACTAATAACGCAGAAATAATGGATTATCTTAAGCATTGGCAACCGTCATTTGCCGCAGGGACGCACAGGAATTACGCCAATCCAAGCATTGGCCTGCTCGGCATGATTGCCGCACAGAGTTTAGATAAAACGTTTCATCAAGCTCTTGAGCAAACGCTATTTCCACAATTGGGTATGGCTAGCAGCTATATTCAGGTTCCGAGCAGCAAAATGGCTGATTATGCCCAAGGCTACAATAAGCAAGACATGCCAGTGCGGGTCAATCCCGGTGTATTAGCCGATGAAGCCTATGGCGTTAAAACCACAGCCACGGATCTGCTACATTTTGTGGAGGCCAATATGCAAATGCACCCGCTAGCTAAGCCACTGCAAACGGCACTCGATGAGACCCATACGGGATACTTTGATGTCGGCATGATGACCCAAGATATGATTTGGGAGCATTACTCCTATCCTATTGATCTTGATAAAATACTTGAGGGTCATACTCAGGAAGTGGTGTTTGGCAGTACGCCAGTTAAACCTATAGTGCCGCCCCTCGCGCCGCAGCAAAATGTGTGGATTAATAAAACCGGCTCAACCGGCGGTTTTGCCGCTTATGCAGCATTTATTCCTGCGCAAAAGCTTGGCATAGTATTGTTAAGCAGTAAAGAATCCGCCTTCTTAGAAGGCGGCTTTGACTTGCCCCTGGAAGGGGCTATTCCAAGAACCTACATCATCTGCAACGACAATTGAGCCTCATGTTCCTGATCTTGTTTATCTTGATGG
>NZ_JALBYT010000025.1:0-72590 GCF_022690845.1 Shewanella sp. N2AIL
CGAGGTTACGAATAGCGATAGCTGGAGTAGTCATAATGATCTACCTGCAAAAAGTAGTAATAGATCAGAATGACCGATCGCCGTCAAGTTTTTTAAATCGAAAATTAGGTGCGGAATGACGGTTTAAAGACTCTAAGCAGCATCCTAATACTGCCAAAGTACTTAAATATAACGTGGGTTGGAAGTTCGACACTCTTGAGGAATTAGCGAAACACTTTGGCGTACCACTCGAACCATTAAAAGCGCAGATTGAAGAATACAACAGCTATGTCAAAACGGGTGTTGATAAGCAATTTAGCAAGAACATGACAAAAGCCAAGGATAAATATATTGAAGCGCCATTTACCGTAGTTCGTTTATGGCCAAAAGTGCATTACTGCCAAGGTGGTGTGCAGGTCAATACTAAGGCGGAAGTGAAAGATAGCCTTACAGGTCAGCCTATCCCTGGTTTGTATGCTGCAGGCGAAGTCTGCGGCGGTATTCACGGCGTTAGCCGTTTGGGTAGCTGCTCAATTCCAGAATGTATGGTGATGGGTATGACTGCCGCCCGTAGCATGATGCAAGCCTAAGTGGCCAGTAAATAAGAGGAATCAATAATGAAAATGCTAAATATTGTACTCGCGCTGGTCTTAGGTGGCTTGGTGAGTCTGTCAGCTCAAGCCGTTGAGCAACGCCCTTGGCATAAAGAAGTCATTGGCAAAGATTGTAAGGTATGTCACGACAATGGCATCAAACAGTTCCCGTCGGATCAAGCCTGTTTACAGTGCCATGATGTGGACGATTTAGCCAAGAAAACGGCTCGTAGTGAAGAGGATAAGTGGCAGAATCCACATAATAACCTTCACTATGGCAAAGACTTACCTTGCCAAGAGTGTCATGGTGAGCATAAAGCTAAAAAGCCATTATGCAGCAACTGCCATACATTTAAGTTTGATAAGCACCAAGAGTAATCTCTACCTCTAGGCCCATTGAGAAATGGGCCTATCTTCGATTTTCTCCTCCACCTCAGGAATGGGGTTTACTATAAAATGCAACGCCTTCCGCAACAGTCGTTTAAGTAAGCCGAAGTGCCCGATAGCGGCACTTCATCGTCTCTTACGCAAGGGCTAGTTGTCATTGGCTTCCGCTAGATTTTCGACGTTGGCTTTGATTAGTGTAATTAACTGCTGGGTAGCGTTAGTTTGCGTGTTGGGATTGAGATACAGGGCTTCGTTAAACACTGGTAGCACAGGCAGGTGGTGCTCGACAGGATCTAAGATCTGCATATTGTTATCAATGCGAAACTCGGCAATGGGCGCAATTGCGAGATCGTTTTCTACCGCCATACATAAGGCCTGTGGCGATGGTGTCGATAACAATACATTTATCGGCCGCATCGTGAGCTGATGATTCGCAAATACTTGCGCACGAATGGGGCAATTCTCTGGGTACAGTGCCATCGGAATCGTTTCGCGCTTGTGGGCATTGCCCGCTTTAGCTGCGACCCAGTGAAACTTACGCTCAAACAGCAGTTCACCATGGGCAGGTGGCAGCCAGTGAGTGGCTACAATTAAGTCAAATTCCCCTTGGTGGAGGCGTTTAAATAGATTACCACTGACATCGGTATCTATTACCAACTCTATACAGGTGAACTCTCGTATAAATTCCAATAAGCAGCTACTGAGGTAGCGCTTAATATAATCGGTCGGCACCCCAAGGCGGATTATCTCTCGGTTTTGGCAATCTTTAAGATCGTCTAGCGCTTGGGAGTTGAGCTGCATCATTTTGTATGCGTAGTTAAGTAGCGTTTTACCCGAATCGGTGAGCGTTACGCCTTTATTGTCGCGCAGCAATAGAGGCTGTCCGACACTCTCTTCCAGTTTTTTTATCTGCAAGCTTAATGTCGATTGCGTTCGACAGATCTGATCGGCAGCTTTAGATAAATTGCCGCATTCTGCAACAGCGATAAAACTTTCGAGTAATTCGATTTTTAACATGGGGTATTGAGTTTGCTCATAGTGGTATCAGTATTACTCAATATCGACTGGTCACAAACCCTGTTATCGTTTGATTGTGAGGTTGCAATGTTTTTGTTTATTGAAATGTGACGGGGTCGCTATGAGTAGCTGGGAACAAAGAACGGATTATCTTGTTGAGGTTGCGCAGCGATGCCTTAGGGGGCATCAAAGTTTTGATTTGTACCGTTCTCATCTTGTTGCTGCGAGTCAAATTTCCAAAGGAACCATCTATAATCATTTTACAACAGAGGCTGATCTAGTGGTCGCTGTTGCTTGTGCTCAATATCAGGATTGGTTGATTTCGGCAGCGCAGGATCGGCAACAATATAGTGATCCTTTTGAGTGTTATCTGTTTCATCATTGCCAGCGCTTACATGATGTTTTAGCCCATAAGCGTTTCGTGATAGAACGCGTAATGCCTAATCAAGAGTTGTTGCAGCAAGCCTCGGAGGTTTATCGTCATCGATTTAATGATTTGCTGGATCAATATAAAAAATGGAATAAAAACATAATTTTATCCGTTGGTGAACGCCCCGGGTTTGATCGTTATGAATTACTCAAAAATTATATTCGCGGTACGATGATCAACAGCGATGATGGCAGCAAACAGTGCGGCGATGTGCAGACCTATTATCAATTTAGCTATGCGATGGGTCAGCTGATGGGACATTCGGATAAGCGAATTCCCACCAAACAAAAATTTACCGATTGGCTATTACAGCTACATGGTCAAGCTGCTACCTCGGCAGCGTGATCGTCACTTTAAGGCCTGTTGGTATAAGGTTCTCGGCTTTAATCTTACCCTTGTGGGCGGTAATTGCCGCTTCAGTGATTGCCAGTCCAAGTCCCCAGCCGCCGCTCTCTCTCTGTCTTGCCGAGTCTGGGCGGTAGAAAGGTTTAAAGATGGCATCGAGTTCAGCGGCATCTATGCCTGGACCATCGTCTTTTATTGTAATTTGTACTTGATCATCAGTCGCACTCGCCTGCAGGTGAATGTCGCTTGCGGCATAACGAATTGCATTACGCAGCAGATTTTCAATCGCGCGGGAAAGTGATTTAGGAAAATGCGCTAACTCAATTTCTTCATCTATATCGATAGTAATGCTTTTACCTTGCTGTTCTGCTTCAAATTCCGCATCGTCTAAAACTTGGCTCAGGGATTCGGCCAAGCCTAAATGTACTTTGGTTTCGTTAGTGCTGAGCTTGACCCGCGAGAGTTCTAACAATTCACTGATAAGCTTTTCGAGTTGCTCTGCTTCATAGCCGATACGATCCGTTTCTGCCGTTTGCTGGCCCTTTTTACGGGCGAGGGCTAACGACAATTGTAAACGGGTGAGCGGGGTACGTAGCTCATGGGAAATATCGCCCATCAATCTCTGTTGATTGTTCATCATAGATTCGATGGAGTCGGCCATGCTATTGAAGGCCTTAGCTAATTGGCCTATTTCATCTTTACGCTGTGTAGTGGACTTATCGACTCGGTGACTTAAGTCACCCTCTGCGAGGGCATTAGCACTCTTTTTAAGTGAATTTAATGCCTTACCTAAATGCCACGCGAGCAGGCCACATAATAATCCCGATAGGAAAATTGCTAAGCTTAAAGTTAATAACTTATTTTCGGCGAAGAAGAAAAACCAAGGCCGCGGATGGTTATCCGGCAAGCGGCCGTAGAGTGAATAGGTTTCAGCGCCCAGATTAAATTGATAGGGACCAAACACCAACTCATCTTTAAATTGATGGCTAATCGGTTGTTTTTCTTCATCTGCCATCAGCATAAAGCTGCGCACACCGCGACTCACTCTGTGGGTGTTGACCACTTGACCTTGGCTGTTGACAAGATAGACCCGTAGCGGCTTGCCTTCCATGTCTCGATGTCTTTCCCAGCGGCGAAGAAAATCGGACTCCAGTAAGGCGGGGTTTTCTTGAATGCGCTTAGCTATAGTCGATAGGACTTTTTCAAGGTGAGGTGGCAGCGGCGCACGGTCGTGACTCTGTTGCAGCAATGGCAACAGACCGACCAAGGCAATGATCAGCGAGCTGCAGAGCCAGAATCCGAGCAATAATTTGATAAATAAACGATTAGGCACAGTCGATACCGCCATTAAGGGAGCCAAATATAACCTTTGCCACGGATGGTTTTCACCCTTGGCCGACCATCGCTACGCTCGGGGAGTTTTTTACGTAGATTCGATAAATGCATGTCTAAGCTGCGATCGAAGGGCATGAGTTTTTTGCCGAGTACTTTCTCGTTCAACTCTTCCTTATTCATCAACTCTCCCGCGTGCAGCGCAAGGGTGTGCAGCAGATTGAATTCTGTGCCTGTGAGTATGATTAATTGCTCATTACAGTAAGCTTCTTGGCGCGATGGATCTAAGCGCAGATCGCCAAACTCTTGGGCTGGTGCGGCATGGATTTCTTGGGTTGTTAAGTTCGAACGACGAATAATGGCGCGGATACGGGCGATTAACTCTCTGTCATTAAACGGCTTTGGCAGATAATCATCGGCGCCAATTTCAAGCCCAACAACGCGATCGATTTCATCGCCGCGAGCGGTCAGCATTAATACTGGCGTTTGCTTGTGCTGACGCAGTGCACGCAGGACTTCAAAACCGTTCAATTTAGGTAGCATGACATCGAGTAAGATTAGATCGTAATCCGCATTTAGTGCCAGATCTAAACCCTGTTTACCATCGTAAGCCAAGGTTAACTGAAACCCTTCTAACTCGAGCAGTTGCCCTAGCAGCTCAGATAAACCCAGATCGTCATCGATTAATAATATCCGACTCATATTGTTCCTTAATCTCTGTAATATGGCCTTATGCGCCCATGTAATACTGGCACTTTTAGCGCTTTGGCTGAGTATACCTGTTTTGATGTCAATTGCTGTGTAGCAATGTAAGCCAAAGTAAAGAATAGAGAATCTGTTATACCCAAGCAGCCTCAGGATAAGAGTTTCAGAGCGTCTAGGGTGATTCAATTCAAGGCGCATCAATGACAGAATGTCGGCCACCTTTTGAATTGATGCAACTTTACAGTGATTTACTCAGGCAACGTCCTCACTTACATATAGGGGTTTAGACTGGAAGGGTCGAAAGTGACTCGGCTTAAAAGGGTCGTCACTGTATCTTTTATTTGCCATATTAAAGTTGAACCACTGAGGTTAACACTATGAAAACATTATCACCTTTGAAAGCGAGCCTGTTTGCCATTCTAGCGAGTTCTGCGGTTTTAGCGACAACAGTCAATGCCGAACCGACAGACGGTGGCTGTGATTTCTCCCGTTCTGAATTCCACAAAGGCGACCGTATGGAACATGGCGGCCGACACATGGATAAGCGTGGCATGCATCGTATGTTTGAAGGGCTAGATTTAACCGATGCCCAAAAAGCTGATATCAAAAAGCTGTTTGCCGATCAGAAAGCCGCGCGTGCCGATAGCCGCCCAACGAAAGAGCAGCGTTTGGCCCATCGCACTGAAATGCAGGCCTTGATGACGGCCCCTAATTTTGATGAAGTGCAAGCCAAGGCACTGATGAGCGCGCAGCAAGAACAGCGTCAAGCTCAAGCCATTGAACGTATGAAGCTGCATAATCAAATCTACAATCTGTTGACACCAGAGCAGCAAGCTAAGTTTAAAGCGCGATTTGAAGCACAAGCTGGTAAAGAACCTCGCGGTTAAGTGTCTTAGCTGATATACAATAGGGTCATAGCTTCCCAAGATAGATCCCTTATGACTCAGACTTCCCAATACGATTTTTGGGTCAAACTGGCTAGCCGCGCTTCCGTGGCTACCGCTTTGATCCTTATTCTTATCAAGCTGTTCGCTTGGCTTTATTCCGGCTCTGCCAGTATGTTGGCATCTTTGACGGATTCCTTTGCCGACGCACTCGCTTCCATCATCAACTTTATTGCGATTCGTTACGCGCTTGTGCCGCCGGATCATGACCACAGATATGGCCATGGTAAGGCTGAGCCGTTAGCGTCTTTAGCGCAATCCGCCTTTATTATGGGCTCCGCGTTCCTGTTACTTTTCTATGGTGGCGAGCGGTTATTAACGCCCGTTCCCGTCGAAAATGCCACCATAGGTGTGGTGGTTTCCGTTATCGCGATTATTATGACGTTAGCTTTAGTGACGTTGCAAAAACGCGCATTAGCGGCGACAAAAAGCACTGTGGTCGAAGCCGATTCACTGCATTACAAGTCAGACTTATTCCTTAATGGTGCTGTACTGTTAGCACTCGTCCTATCCCAGTATGGTTGGTGGTGGGCTGACGGTTTATTTGCAGTAATGATTGCATTCTATATTGGTCATCAAGCCTTTGGCTTGGGCTATCGCTCAATTCAAGCCTTGTTAGACCGAGAGTTAGACGAAGAAACTCGCCAGCAAATCACGCAAATCGCGATGGAAGATCCACGGGTGCAAGGGCTGCATGACTTACGTACTCGTCAGGCTGGCAAAACCGTTTTTATCCAATTCCATTTAGAGCTTGATGGCAATCTGAGTTTGAATGAAGCCCACAGTATTGCCGATACGACAGGAATAAGAGTCAAAGCAGCCTTCGAAGATGCCGAGGTGATTATTCACCAAGATCCAGTCAAACCTGAAGTCAACGAAACATAAAGTGAGAGCAAGCGATGGCATGGATGCAGAAGCAAGGTCACAGATGGGATCATTCCACTCGATTGATATGTCGCTATCAGAGGCTATCGACTCGCTTTGAGTTGATAGTCGAATCTGAGATTCGTGATGTGAACGTTCCTGCCGATGCGGAAATTACGGTCTCAACTCAAGCGCAGTCCTCGAGAGTGAATCAAGCAGATAGTACAGTCACTCCTGTGATTGCGGGGGCTTGGAGTCAGTTAGTCCTGCGTAAACATCTTTATTACCTACCGCAGAAAATTGATTTTGAAATATCTAACCAAACTTATCGAGTCCATATCTGGCCATTGTTCCTTTGGCGCACCCGTATTATTTGTCTAGCGACTGGCCGAGTTGTCGTATCCGAATGTTTAGATGTCAGACGGCGTCGTTCCCTCATACGTTGGCTATATGCTAGTTTTATAGGATTGTTGCGGGTGCTAAGTTAACATCGTTAATTGTTTCAATTTTTTAAAAAATACTTACAGTAAGTATGGTTTTGCTACATAGCGAATAACTAAAACTTCCATTTTTCGACTTAAGCTGAATCAATGCTGTATGGTTTGTACTTTGATAATTTAAACCATGACACTTCTTAATCGCTTATTGTAATATCCGCGCTGTCTAATACTTACGTTAAATCATTAGGGAAATATGATGAATAAGTTATCAATTGTTGCTATCTCTTTACTATCAGCATTCGCGGCTACTCAAGTATCTGCTGCAACCGACACGACAGGATTTTATGTGGGTGGCGCATTAAATAGAGTCACAGCTGATGCTTTTGATGGTTCAGAAACCGGTACTGGTGTGGGCGTATACGGTGGCTATAACTTCAATGAGTGGTTTGGTTTAGAAGCTAACCTGTTCGCCACTGGCGACTTAGGCGATAAGGATGTTGATATTAGTGCTGGCGCGTTAAGTTTCACACCTAAATTTACTGCACAAATCAATGATATTTTCTCTGCCTATGCCAAAGTGGGTATCGCATCTATGGCTGTGAATGTTGATGGCTATGGTTACGATGAAGACTTTACTGGTTTTGGTTGGACTTACGGTGTAGGTGTGAATGCCGCCGTAACAGAACACTTAAATATCCGTGTAAGCTATGATGTCACTACGGGCGATTTAGATGCAGACCGTAGCTATTTAGGATTAAAAGATATAGACACCGATATTAAGCAATTCGCTGTAGGTGTGCATTATCAATTCTAATTTCTTTATATTTGGCATATTTAATTAATGCCAATGAAAATGAAATGAATTTCAAATAAAAAGGGATATGAAAATATCCCTTTTTATAGTTATTATTAATATCTCTGTATCTCTGTATCTCTGTATCTCTGTATCTCTGTATCGCTATAACGAGTAATAACGTTATTTTATTTACTCAATCCATCGACAGTTCTTTAAGTTTTCGCGTTAAGGTATTTCGTCCCCAGCCTAAACGTTTCGCCGCTTCTTGTTTATGGCCTTGAGTATGGCGCAGTGCAGTTTCTAGCAGTATGCGTTCGAATGCGGGCTGCACCTCAGTTAATAGATCGCTGTTTCCTTCCGAGAGTTTTTGATCTATCCACTCAGTCAGTGCCGATTGCCAATCTTGGCTGCCTTTCGCCGTGTGGGTGACACTCACAGGATCTTTCAGTAATTCTGGCGGTAAATCTTGGGGTAAAATTTCTTGCCCCGATGCCATAACGGTTAACCAGCGGCAGGTGTTTTCGAGTTGTCTGACATTACCGGGCCAAGGCAATTGGGAGAGTTTTACCGCGGTTTCCTTGGTCATTATTTTAGTTTCTACACCAATTTCCTTTGCTGCCGAGGCGAGGAAATGGGTGGCGAGTTGGGGAATGTCCTCCCGTCTTTGTGACAGTGGCGGCAAGTGCACGCGGATAACGTTGAGACGATGGAACAAGTCTTCTCTAAAGCCGCCTTTTTGCACTAATAATTCAAGATCTTGGTGGGTCGCCGCTATGATACGCACATCCACTTGCACCGCATTATGGCCACCGACGCGGTAGAACTGGCCATCGGCAAGTACTCTGAGTAACCGTGTTTGTACATCTAGCGGCATATCGCCGATTTCATCTAAAAAGAGCGTGCCGCCGTTCGCTTGTTCGAAGCGACCTTGGCGCACATTGGCTGCGCCAGTGAAGGCACCTTTTTCGTGGCCGAATAGCTCAGATTCGATCAAATCCTTAGGGATCGCAGCCATGTTCAGCGCGATAAACGGCTTATCTTTACGTGGGCTGTGTTTGTGTAATGCACCCGCCACGAGTTCTTTACCTGTCCCAGATTGACCATTAATCAGCACGCTGATCGACGAGCGTGAAAGCCTGCCTATGGCGCGAAACACTTCCTGCATCGCTGGCGCTTCACCTATGATTTCGGGTGTTTTTACTTGGGCTTCCTGCGCGGGTGCTGGGCTCTGTTCAGTGGCGTGTGTCAGTGCGCGCTCGACCAGAGAGATAGCCTCATCGATATCGAAGGGTTTAGGCAGATACTCAAATGCGCCCGCTTGATAGGCACTGACTGCGCTGTCTAAGTCTGAGTGCGCCGTCATAATGATCACGGGAATATGGGGATAATGCACCTGCAATCGTTCTAGCAGGCTTAACCCGTCCGTGCCGGGCATACGGATGTCCGACACTATCACGTGCGGTTGCGATATTTCTAAGGCCTGCCACAGGGATTCGGCGGCGGCAAAGCTGGCGGTACTGAGCTTGGCACCTTGAAGTGCCTTTTCGAGTACCCAACGTATCGAGCTGTCATCGTCGAGGATCCACACTTGTTCACTAATTCGCATCTTGCTTCCTCATACGGTATGTCGAAATTATTTCGCGCCTAAAATCGGTAATGAAATGATGAATTCGGTGTGCCCAGCGCTGGAGAGGCAATCGATTCTTCCCGCGTGTAAACGGGCAATATTATGGGCAATTGAGAGGCCTAAACCTGAACCTTGCTCACGACCTGTCACCATTGGATAAAATAATGTGTCCATCAGCTCGGGCGGTATGCCGGGGCCGTTGTCGATAATCGATAGGGTTAACACTAGCTTGTGGCGCTGTGAACCTATAGTGACTTGGTGCTGAGTACGAGTGCGGATCAAAATCTCGCCGCCCGTATGCTCAAGCGCTTGCACCGCATTTTGTAAAATGTTCAGCACAGCTTGCTGCATTTGGTCAGGGTCCATCTCGATATCGGGAATGGATGGGTCGTAATCCCGTTTGAGCTGGATGTTGGCGGGCAGCGCCATTTCAACTAATTTATAGACCTTTTGCACCACTTGATGGATGTTGTGCAGACTGTGCTGTGTTGGCCTTTGGGGGCCGAGCAGGCGATCCACTAAATTACGCAGTCGATCGGCCTGCTCTATGATGAGGGTAGTGAATTCCTTCAGCGCCGGATCATCCAGCTCCCGCGATAACAATTGCGCTGCACCGCGCAGGCCGCCTAAAGGATTTTTGATTTCATGGGCTAAGTTGCGCACTAAAAACTGCGCCGCTTGCTGCTGGGCATCTTGGCTCAGTTGCTGATGAATGCGTCTTTGTTGATCGACTTGGCGCAGTTCGAGCAGGCTGAGTTCAGCCTCGTCATCGAGGGGAATAAGCGTTAAATCAACGGTATGGTGCTGGCCATCGAGCGTGACTAGGGCCGCTGTATTGACCGTTAAGCCTTGGCCAGCTTTTACCGCATCCCTCAATAACTGGGCTTCGACACCGAGGATTTGATAATGCTCAGGCAAAGCTTGTTCTACGAGTCTATGGCTGCCAACACCTAATAATTGCTCTGCTGCTGCGTTGGCATAACAAGGCTTAAGATCCTTATCGATGACAAGTACAGCGGTAACTAAATGATTGAGCAGTGTCTCTTTATCCATTGACCGTTCCTAGAAATAGGGTTGCACCACCATGGTGCACCAATCTGGTGCAAGCTGCAACTTGTCTTCATCAAACGGTTTAGTCTGGGGCGGTTAATCTAACTCTATGTATTTAAAGTTCTTATACTAACTCTAACTATACAAATAGCGACATTAACGCTTAGCAGCTTGATGAAGAAATATCTTTCTTGGTGAACTTGATGCAAAGACTTTGCCGTTTTGAGTCAAAGCGTCAACGACTAAGGTATGTTCACCCCGGTCGATGTTTTTGAGTTTGAACGTACCGCCAATTTGCGGCTGACCGACTGGGGTGCCATCGAGTTTGAGGACCATTAAATACTGGCTTTTTAGCTCTGGGGTGATAGTCGCAACGACGTCGAAATCACCATTATTATCTCTGACGGTTTCTTCTTCTGCTGGGGAAGTGATATTAACTTGATATTGAATAGATTCAATTACTTGGTTTGCGTTATTAGAGTCTGTCTTAGGTGGAGGAAGGGCAATTTGATTTAAGGTCTTCTCTTTTAGCTCAACGACTTGGGCATTTGGCTGCGGCTCATCTGAGTAATGGACTTTACCATCTTTATCGACCCATTTATAAACCGTCGCTTGCGCTAACATGCTAAATAGCACTAAGCCGATGAGTGTGAGTGAACGCATGCTAAAGTCCCTGTAGCCTTGAGAGAGTTAATCAAGATTAGTCTCTTTTACATCAAAAATCATGGTGTTTGTTATGCGGCGTCGCTACATGGAAGGCGTAAAACGCGACAGGAAAGGGGGAGCTAGAAATCGGACTGGGTTGAACGAACTGAAGTTCGGGCACACTCATGTACCCGAACTCGAGTTGTAAATTACACGCTTGCGTCGAGTTGTTTCTCGATCTCACTCGCTTTAACCCAAGCGGTATGTTGGGATAATTGAGTGGCATAGCGTTGAATGTGTTCGAATTTTTCGAGGTCGCCACTGTTATCTAGTAGCTCCACCACGAAGGACATCATGATATCCGCACCTGTGAGCTTGTCTGCAACCAGGTAGGTTTTACCGGCCAACATATCATTGAAATAGTGGCTTATCTTACTGACTTCTATCGCGGCATAACCTTCAAGGAAGTTGGTTTTACAACCATCCTTTTGCACGAACATACGCAGTAACAAAGGTAGCATGGCTGAGCTTTCGGCAAAGTGTAGCCATTGCAGATAATCGATGTAGTCAGCGCTGTCTCTAGCGGGGGCTAAGGTGTCTGCCGCATATTTTTCAATCAGATACTCAGTGATCGCGCCTGACTCGGCAATCACTTGACCGTCCATTTCGATAACGGGTGATTTGCCCAACGGATGAATTTGCTTGAGTTCGGGTGGTGCGAGAAAAGTCTGGCTATCACGCTGATAACTCTTAATTTGATAAGGTTGACCGAGTTCTTCTAGCAACCAGATGATACGTTTAGAGCGTGATTTATTGAGATGGTGCAAGGTGATCATTGGCTTCCCTTTCGACTGTGAGAGTACATTTTTAGCTATCGCACCATTATGGTGCGATAGCTATTTCTACCGCATTTAGCACACTCGAGCTTGTCATTATTCACTTCAAGCTAAGTGTGTCGCGTCATTTATCGCTTAGCCTCTGGCGTTCAGTTGCGCGACGATGGCTTGAGCAACGGCTTCGGATGATCCTGGGTTTTGACCTGTGATCAAATGGCCATCTGCGACAACAAAGCTTGTCCAATCATCACCTTTGACATAAGTGCCGCCGTTTTTCTGCAGCATGTCTTCGACTAAAAATGGCACGATATGAGTAAGTTGCACGGCTTCTTCTTCAGAATTACTGAAACCGGTAACGCGCTTGCCGCTAACCAATGGCTTACCATCACTGGCTTTAGGGTGCAGCAGTGCCGCAGGTGCATGACAGACGAGCCCTAGGGGTTTATTCGCTTGATAGAACTGTTCAATCAAGGCGATAGAATGTTTATCTTCGGCAAGATCCCACAGTGGGCCGTGGCCGCCTGGATAGAAAACCGCATCATAATCAGCTGCGTTAATTTCACTTAAGCGAGTGGTATTTGCTAGCAGTGTTTGTGCCTCAGGATCTTTGCTAAAGCGCGCAGTGGCTTCGGTTTGAAAGTCTGGCTCATCACTTTTTGGATCGAGCGGTGGTTGACCGCCCAATGGCGAGGCTAAGGTAATGTCAAAACCTTTATCTTTAAACTCATAAAAAGGTGAGGCGAATTCTTCGAGCCAAAAGCCGGTTTTTAAACCTGTGTCGCCGAGTTTATCGTGTGAAGTTAGTACCATTAATATATTCATTTTCATACCTTTACCTAAGTTGCTCACATCAATACGTGTGAGCTTTGGGTTTAGTTCAATCAGGATACCATTTGACGTTATAGGGCTAAGGTCAAAATGTCACGGCTCATTGCTGGGTTAATGTTGCCATGTTCGCCGAGTGCCACCATGCCGTGCAGTTCAAGCTGTTTCACTACGGTATCAACGTGGCTGGCATCGAGATCATAGGCAGATAAATGTGTCGGTATGCCCATGGCTTCGAAGAAAGCCTTAGTTTTTGCAATAGCGGCATCGATGCGCTCGTCATCGGTACCTGTGTTGATGTGCCACACTCGGTCTGCGTACTGGAGTAACTTTTCGCGCTTAGCCTCTTTGGTACATTGCAGCAGGGCAGGCAATACGATTGCCAATGTACGCGCATGGTCGATGTCGTAAAGCGCAGTCAGTTCATGGCCTATCATGTGGGTTGCCCAATCATGGGGAATGCCTACGCCAATCGTGCCGTTGAGGGCCATAGTGGCAACCCACATTAAGTTAGCGCGAATGTCGTAGTCTTCGGGTTGAGCCAGTACCTGTGGACCAAGCTCAACCAAGGTTTGTAACAGACCTTCGGCAAATCTGTCCTGTACGGCGGCGTTGACTGGGTAAGTGAGGTATTGCTCTGTGATATGCACAAAAGCATCGACGACACCGTTTGCCACTTGGCGTTCTGGCAGGGTGAAGGTTTTCGTCGGATCGAGTATTGAGAATTGTGGATAAACCAAGTCATTACGGAATGGCAGCTTAGCTTGCAGTGATTTTCTGGTCACTACGCTGGCGTTGTTCATTTCTGAACCCGTCGCAGGCAAGGTTAATACTGAGCCAAAAGGCATAGCTTGAGTCACTTTTGCGCCCCAACTAGTGAGAATGTCCCAAGGTTCGCCTTCGAATACCGCAGCCGCGGCAACAAATTTAGTGCCATCGATAACCGAACCACCACCCACTGCAAGGAGGAAGTCGATCTTCTGTTCGCGCACTTGGGCGACGGCTTTCATTAAGGTTTCATAGGTTGGGTTTGGCTCAATACCATCGAACTCGACAACGAAACGATTGCCCAATGATTGTTTAACTTCATCTAGCGTGCCGGTTTTTCTGGCGCTGCTGCCGCCAAATAGGATCATGACTTTAGCATCGCTCGGTACTAAAGCATCAATTTCGGCGATAGTGTCTTTACCAAAACGGATACGGGTTGGGTTGTAATAGTTAAAATTTAGCATGGATGATTTATCCCTTATTACTTTAAGTGAGCTACTTTAAATTAGCAGTGTTAAATGCGCTGCGTTAATTAATCGCTCGTTAAATTAGTAGACCAGTCGTCTAATTTTGTGGCGTGAAAATGTATTCTTTAAAAATCTAGGCTGACTGATATCAGCAAATATTGGTCTTGAATCGGTATTAAGTTAAAGGGCCGTTTTAGGCGTTAAAATAGCTTTAGTCGTCACGATCGCACGTTCAAGTGCCGCGGGGCTGTGGCCTAACTTGTTCATTAAGCTGGCACCTAACCACATGTGATACAACATTTCAGCGGTCGATTGCGGATCTTGCTCGGCGATTGAACTGTCGTTTATGCCAACTTGAACACAAGTGGTTAACCTGTCTATGATGCCGGCGGAACCTTTAAGTAAGGCAACTCGCATGGCTTCGGATAAATCGGCCACTTCAGCACTGAGTTTCACGACGAGGCATTTTTGATCTACGCAGCCATCGGCTTGTACGTGCAACCATTGTTGCCAGTACTGCATCAAGCGTTGATAGCCCGTCAGCGTCGAGTCATTGAATAATGCGTCTAAATCTAACTGATATTTTTCGAAATAATCAGTTATGAGCGCTTCGCCAAATTGTTCTTTGGATTTGAAGTAATGATAAAACGAGCCTTTAGGCACTTCGGCGGCTTGCAGCAGTAGCGATAAGCCGACGCTGGAGAAGCCTTTACGTACGATCAGCTTGTAGCCGATGTCGAGAATGTGCTGGCGAGTGGATTGAGTTTCAATTTTCATGTGGGTTAGAATAAAACAAATTAGACCGGTCGTCTAGTGTTGTTTTTATCGGCGATATCAACACGCCCAATTTAGTCTTCTTTAAGTCGCGAGGTTTAAACTCTCTTGGGTCTGCCTAATAAAGCTATCAAATTGATAAAAAGCCAGACGGATAAAGCATGCAGAGGGTGAAATTGTGGTAAGGAGAAATGGTTCGGTAAGACAAAATACCCACAGTGCTGAGATAAACCGTCACTGTGAGCATTAGATTCATAATTGATATTGAAACTTTTACTCAATCAAGATGATTAGAGGTAACTGCAACAATATTCTGCAATGGCTGTGTTACGAATTTTAAAGCTGACATTTGCAGCCAGTTCAAATTGAGTTCCTTCGCTAAATTCTTGCCAAGTTGTTGTTTCTGGCAGTAACACCTCAAAACGGCCGCTAGTCACTTCCATGATTTCGCCTTGGGAGGTTGAGAACTCATATTCCCCTGGTAATACAACACCTAAGGTTTGCTTGCTGCCATCGGCAAAAAATACGCTACGGCTAGCCACTTTGCCATCAAAGTAGATGTTGGCTTTTTTAGATACTGACACTTGCTCGAGTAAACTCATTATTAATCCTCTATAAATTGGCTTGGGATGAATTTATATGCATATTTAATAAATTTCAATGCATCATTTGTCGCATGGATGTGCGCATTGAATATAAGTTGATGCTAACGTTCGGTTTATCGCTTATTTCCCACTATATCATTTTGTTTGAAATGGTCGGTATGGCTTGGTTGTCATTTAAAGTTATTAATCATTTTTCTACTTAAAAATAATGAGTTGTCGGAATTTTAGTGAACTTTTGATGAAAATAGTCGGCACCGCTTTGTTTAGCTGAGATTCTTCTCCTATAGTTTTAAGGCAGGTTTGATTCTGCAAAGATTGAAGGAATGGAATTCGACGCGCGACAAGGAGTCTCACCATGGGTTTTACTCGTAAAATTCAGCTTATCAGTTTATTGATTGTCCTATTACCCCTCATATTTGCCACCGCAATAGTGACTTACATTGCTCGGGATGAATTGTTTGCCGAGGCTCAGTCTCGTTTAGTGGCTGTACGTGAGATCAAGCAACGGCAGATTGTTGGCATGTTTCAGGACTTTTCCGATAACCTGCAGGCCGTCAGCGCCGTAATTGCCAGCCAAAAAAGCCTCGATACTCTTACTGACATAGATCAAACCTTGCAGTCATTAAATAAATCCCTCGGTTTTTATGACCTATTTATTATTAGTGACGACGGCACCGTTTTATATACAGTGGCGAAGGAGTCTGATTTCGGCACCAATTTGCGTACTGGGCCCTTCCATGATTCGGGATTAGCACAGTTATTCAATAAGGCATTGGGATCGGCTGGCACTGTATTACTTCAAGATTTCTCCGCATACGCGCCTTCAAACGGTCAACCTGCGGCATTTATTGGCCAGTCGATTCAGTTTAATCAACAAAGATTGGTGGTGGCGGCTCAAGTATCAATCGATCGCATCAACAGAGTTATGCAAATTCGTGAGGGTATGGGGCAAAGTGGTGAAACTTATCTCATTGGCCCAAATAATCGTATGCGTTCTGATTCTTTTCTCGACCCCATTAATCGTACTGTTACGGCTTCGTTTGCGGGAACGGTAGCTCAGAATGGTGTTGATACGCTGGCGGTAAAGGAGGCGCTGGCTGGTAAATCGGGGGTGATGCAAGTGAATGACTATAACAATAATCCCGTTTTATCCGCTTATTCTCCTGTCGTTGAGCTCGGTTTACGTTGGGGTTTGATGGCTGAAATTGATGTGAGTGAAATTGCTGCTCCCGCCTACCGTATGATGTTTATCGGTTTATCTGTTTGTGCAGCAGCCTTAGTGTTGGCGTTCGCTGCCGCTAAGTTAGTTACAGGGTTTGTATTAAAGCCGCTCGGCGGTGAGCCTGAGGACATGTGTAACTTGACCAGTATGATCGCCTCTGGCGATTTAACTCATAATTTACCGCATGTTCAAACGGATAATCACCTGATGAGTTGGTTGGCGCGGATGCAAACTAAGCTCAAAGAAATCATCAGTCAGCTGGTGGGCGTTGGGCATGAACTTGAATCTGCCGCCGAACAAAACTCTGCCGCTATGACCCAAGCCGATTGCAGTATTCAGATGCAGGCGAAAGAAACCGATATGTTAGCAACCGCAGTCGAAGAAATGAGTTATGCCGCCGCGGAAATCAGCACGAATACGCTTAAATCCTCTGATGAAGTCTCTGCCTGTACTCATTCGAGTGAAATTCTTTCGCAAAATTTAGCCAGCACACGTAAAAGCTTGAAAGTGACCTTGAGCAGTTTTGCGACCATACATCAGCAAGTGGGCAGCCTTGAGGCCGACAGTCAGAAAATCGGTTCGGTATTGGCTGTGATTAATGCCATAGCCGAACAAACGAATCTGCTGTCACTTAATGCGGCGATTGAAGCGGCGAGAGCTGGTGAACATGGTCGTGGCTTTGCCGTAGTTGCCGATGAGGTGCGCCAGTTAGCGGTTAAGGTTCAGTTGGCTACTCAGGATATTGGTCAAGTGTTAAAAGGCATTCAGCAGCAATCTGGCGTGTTGGCGCTGCATAGTGTGACTTGTACTACTGAAGCCTCTAAAACAGCAGAAGATGCCGATGGCATGCAAGCCGCAGTGGATGACATCGCTTTACGTTTAGAAACCTTAAAGGCATTAATGATCCAAACCGCCACCGCCGCGGAGGAGCAAACAACGGTTTCGGCAACGATTGCACAGGGGATTGCGGGCTTGAGCGTGGCGGCGGAAGAAAATAGCGCGGCGATCAGCCAAGTGGCAGCGAGTACGCGCAGTTTGTTAGGGTTAGCAAATCAGCTTGGTTTAACAACGGCACAGTTTAAGGTGTAGGTATTTGCGCTGTATTTGCCGTGTTCAACTTTAGTTGATGCTGCAAAGATGACTGAGCTTGATGTTACACATCCGCCAGAAATGGATTTCTGGCGGATATTTTTATTGAGACTTCAGCGGTTTATTCCATGAGAGAGCATTAACGCTTACGCCAAATTGTCATTTCGGAGATGGAATGTTGGAATTTACGTTTTGTCTCGCGGATGACGAAGGGAATCTCCTTCACTGCGACCAGCTCAAATTGGCCGATCAAGGTTTCGGTCAAGCCATCTAAGGTGGTGAAGTTCTCTCCTTTGACTTTAACACCACCGAGCCATTTATCCTTCGGCGTATAATCCTCCAGCCAAGTGTACGGCGAAGCAATAACAAGGTATCCACCTTGATTAATCCGCTGGGCAATACTGGTTAAAAAGTGTTTAGGATCGTTCAGTCTGTCGATAAGGTTTGAGGCATAAACCAAGTCATAACCTGTGTAGAGCGGCTTTAAATTACAGGCATCACCCTGCATAAAGTTGACTTTTTTCGCCTCAAGGCCATATCCAAGCTTAGCCAGACTCGCACTCTTAAATTCCTGTAAATCGCCTTCGGTACGTATGGTGTAACGTTTTTCACCTTGTTCAGTTAGGGCATAGGCCTGTTGAATAAAGCGTGCCGAAAAGTCAATACCATCAACATGATCAAACACTTTTGCCAGTTCAAAACTCGCTCGACCTACGGAGCAGCCGATGTCGAGGGCTTTGGCGGTATGGGTGAGTTGAATTTCACTGAGTGCTTGCTGCACGCCATTGACACAGAAGTTAGCAACCCCGAAATATTCGGCGCCATAGTGGAATTCAAGGTATTGGGAAATCAGTTCATCAGTTTCGTACACATTGACCTCGGCCATTTGGGCGGGATTTTGCGTGGATTCCACATAGCGGAAGCCAGCGTGTTGATAAAAATGTCGACGAAACGCATAGCGTGACGAAGCAATGGCTTCATTACCTGTGGAGATCCACGAACCACCTTTGATGAGATTATGCTTACCATCGAAGGTTGGAGTAGAAAAATCATCGTAGAGTGGATGCACGGCAAAACCGTTAAAACCGTCGATTGCGGTTTCTGTCCATTGCCAAACATTACCGACAATATCGAAAAAGCCATTATGTTCGAAGCGATTCACTGGGCAAGAAGAGGCGTAATAAGCCAAAGCAATATTGCCCGGCACTTCGTGCCAATCGGGCGCATCGGCGGGCACATTCTCGCGTAAGATGTACCATTCGGCTTCCGTCAGTAGGCGAATGTTGCTTTGATTTTGCTCGGTTTTCCAATTGCAGAATGCCTTAGCTTCGAGTTGATTCACTTCTACAGGCCAGTTTAATGGCAGCGGGATTTCTTCCGCTAAGTTACGTTGCCACCATTTATCTTGTTTTAAGCGCCAAAAGCGCGGCATTTGAGCTTGGGTGTAAGCGAGCCAAGCTTGGCCTTCTTCATTCCAAAATTGAGGTGAGCGATAGCCGCCAGCTTCGACGAATGCGAGGTACTCTTGATTCGAGACTAAGAATTTAGAGGCCTTAAAGTCGGCAACATTAAAGATTTCATGGCCGTATTCGTTATCCCAGCCGTAGGTTTCATCTTGTTCAGTTTTACCTAAGGTCACTTTTTGCCCTTTTACTGCCAGTAAACTGTTGGCTTCGGCGACGGTGAAGTCTTGGCACGCAGCCCAGAGGCTGTTGGGGGCGACATGTTCCAGCGGTAACTGACGGATGATAACCGATGAGGTTTCTAAGTGAATACGCTCGTGTTCAACGCCCATCAAAATGATCCAAGCTGGGCTGTCTTGAGTGATCGGCAGCGTTAGAGGCATTTCATCAATCACGCGATTGACGACAGCATTAACTTGTTGGCGATAGCTGCGCACTTCTGCCACGTTCGGCCATGGGTAATGTTGCTCGTTCAGATCGTCCCAAGACATCTCATCGACACCAATGGCAAACATGGATTCGAAGTTATCGTTTACCCGTTCGTCGAGAAATTTGCCGAGTTTGAGTTTGTTGATATAGAAAGTGGCCGTATGGCCAAAATAAAAGATCAACGGATGGCGCAGCGGCTCGGCTTTGAGGTAATAGGCGCTATCTTCTTGGATCAAATCAAACAGTGACTCGTACAGAGCCCATGTCTGATTAAAGTACTGCTTAAGCTCTAGACGCTTTCCTGCCTCAGTTTCACCAATTAGCTTAAGGGTTTGAGGGGGTTGCGTTATGGGCTTATCCATAGGCAAGTAAACTCCGTATTTATCGGCCTGCGGTGCAAGCATGGGAACATGAATCTATCGTGTGTGACTCTATACGCGATTACTGGGCTCAGGATCACTTTGTCAGCTTAATGTGTCGATTTGAGGCAAAGTGTTTTACAAACTAACAGAAACACGAATTGAGTCCAACATCAGCCACTGGCACTAAAACATCTCAGACATGACCTTTGGAGTTAAGATTATCTTACAAAGGAAGTGAGCACTGCGTTTCGTGTGCCATCCTTTTTAGGATTAAAATTATTTTATCCCTGAAGAGTATTTTCTCTGTCGGGGTTAAGGCAGAATGATCCCGTCCGTAAAATTATTATGCAGGATATAACGGGATGACAATTAACGCATTATGGATACCCGCCTGGTACGAACTTGATCAATCGATCGTAGTAGGTGTGACTGAGGAGTTTGTCTTTCATAAGACTGTCGCAAACGAGGCGTTAACGTTTTACAGCGGTGCAAAGGGGAGCGATGCCGTTAAGGCAACGGGAACCATTTCGGCCATTAAACATAATGTCTTGGGGGACATTGAAAGTGTCGATGCACAGGGGCTCGATTATACGCTGGTATTGCAAGATGGACGGCGTTTATTAGTCAATGCTGAGGAAAATCCAGGATTGATTTATGAGTGGGTTGATGACAGTTGGCAGCCGTCAGATATGGTCATCACAGATTGGACGTTGGCAGTACAATTTGCGTCTTTATCACCATTGACGCCAATAAAGTAATTGAAGATATATCGTTAAGTGACTAAATAGGTAAGTGCAGTTAACGTTCGGGAGCTGACGTTGACTGCACTTTTACTAGCTCTGCAAGTTGTTGGTATTCTTGTTTTATTTCTGCCACATACACATCGTGAAAATCTAACTCATTAAACTCATCTAGGCAGAGCTGATAACGGCGTAGCTGCTCTGTTTTTTCTTCAGCGGTATCCCATTTTTCCATTAGCATAGCGTTTGATTCCATTCATAAATTTAATTCCTTATTCACTTCACATATTTTAACGACAGTTATTGCTATTTAACTGAGCTGGTTTGAAGTTTGTTGTATGCATTTATGCCGTTGGGCGTCATGCAATATAGAAATCTATTTTAAACAGAGGGTTGAGCTGAAATAGTCAGTTTTACCGTATGGTGATGGACTTTTCTCCTTATCTTATTCGGGACAAATGCTTACACAGGCGTCAGCCATAGCCTGATTGTGTTGCTATCTTGATGATTGGATTGTACCAGTGAGCATTTTGCTCTAGATTGATATTTCTTTGTTTTTATCTTCTAGCCTTGAGTCTTTTTTGTCCTTTGGAGCCGCGTAATGGCGAATATTCTGTTAGTTGCCAATCTCAACTGTGATCGGATCTTATTGCTTGATAAACCTTTAAAAACAGGTGGGCGTTTCCATTATCAAGATGGTGGGCAAAGGCTAGGTGGTGGCGGGGCAAATACCGGATTAGGTTTAGTTTGGGCTGGGCATAGCGTCGCCTTGGTGAGTCAAGTTGGTCGTGATGATATGGGGGATTGGTTGATTGCAGAAGCTAGCACTCAAGGGCTCGATTGCCGTTTAGTGCAGCGCCGTGCCGGTAACACTTGCGAAATGCTGCTCGTAATGACGCCAGACGGCGAGCGAACAATTATTCGGCCACAAAGACCCATATTTGAATTATCGGTACCGCCGAAATGGCAACCATGGGATGCGTTATATTTTAATACTTCCGCTGAAGGCACTGTTAGTTGGGCAAAAACAGCTTTAGAACATTGCCTAGTGGTCGCGCAATTAGCCAAGGATGATAGGCAGAGACCTTGTCATATTTTGCTGGCCTCTATGAGCGATATGCAGGGGAGGTGTGAAGCGGCATTCTGGGAGTATGGTGTGAGTATTGCTGGCAATTCATTAGGTTATTTTATTGTCACCGATGGCATCAATGGGGCTAAGGTTTACACGCACGATCAAGTGCAGCATGTTGCGGCTATCCCTGCCACTGTAGTTGATACTACAGGCGCTGGCGATGCCTATGCCGCAGGGCTTATTCATAGTCTATGCACAGGCCAGTCGATTACTGAGGCAATGGCAGAAGGCGCAGTGTGGGCGGCGTTTGCAGTGGCAACCGATAGTTCTATTCCTGGTGAGGCACTAAAACAGTATTTAGAGGCGAAGCAAATCGCATGAAAAATCTGTGGGCGAGCCGTTTGAGTCATCTTTCTGTCATACGCCCTTGCTAGAGTATGTCTTGTGGCGCATAGCTCTTGTCCCTTAACGTTTTCTTGTGCTTTTCTCCCATTTATTGGTTAGTATGTTTTTTGCCTCGTTTCCCCAACGAGGCATTTTTTTGCTCAAAATAAAGTTATTCCATCGCAGAACATTCATCAGGTTGAAATGTTGTGCGGCCATGGCGCAATTGCGTTAACATTTATTCAACTAAAATAGTTATCGTGACATTAAAATAATAAGCCACTCAAGGTGTTCTGTAGTCTTTGGAGTTGAGAATGGGCAATAACGCTTGGAATGATAAGAATAAATTTATTTGGTTGCTCTCTGTTCTGCTTTTGGTCGCCTTTTTAGTGACCAGTGGTATCAGTTACAAGGTGGCCCATGACTCACTGAGTCAACAAATCGAGAGTAATACCCTACCACTCACAAGTGACAATATTTACTCTGAAATTCAGCAGGATTTGCTGCGACCTATCTTTATTTCATCCTTGATGGCGCAGGATACCTTTGTTCGCGATTGGACATTAAGTCACGAGCAAGAGCCTGAAAAGCTGATCCGTTACCTTAAGGAAATCCAAGAAAAATACGATACTGTCACCAGTTTTTTTGTGTCAGAAAAGAGCCGAAATTATTACCACTCCACGGGGATTTTAAAACAAATCCAAGATGTTGAGCCAGATGATGCTTGGTACTTTCGAGTGCGATCTTTACCCGAATCTGAGCATTATGAGGTTAATATCGACGCCGATACGGCGGACCGCAGTAAAACAACCGTATTCGTAAACTATAAAGTTTTTGATTTTGAAGGCAAATTTATAGGCGTTACCGGTGTGGGTTTGGCGGTTGAAAAGGTTAAGTCTCTTATCGAGCTTTATCAAAAACGTTATAACCGTCGAGTGTTTTTTACCGATCGGCAGGGCAATGTCACTTTGCATGGCGATGAATATGATGGTGCGGATTCGCTGCAAAACAGTCCAGGTCTTGAAAATTTAGCGACGCGTATTTTAACCAGTCCAAGTGCGGCTTTTAGCTACCAGAGAAATGGTAAAACCGTTTATCTCAACAGCCGCCTAGTCCCTGAGTTTAAGTGGTATTTGATTGTTGAGCAGGAAGATGCGCCTCAGGAGCGGGAGTTACTAAATACTTTTTGGGGCAACTTGGCGTTAAGCCTAATGGTGACCCTAGGGATTTTATTCATCTCCAACATGACCTTAGGCCGTTATCAGCGCAAATTAGAAGTAATGGCGTCTACCGATAAGCTTACTGGCGCCGCTAACCGTCAGGTATTTGATGAGTACTTTAGGCAGGCGTTAGATAAGGCTAAGTTGGCACAATCGCCGATTTCAATACTCTTGCTGGATATTGACCACTTCAAAAAAGTGAACGACAGCTATGGGCATGGGATTGGTGATCTAGTATTAAAAACCATGACGAATATGCTGCGTGGCGCGCTGCAGCAACAGGATATCTTATGTCGCTGGGGCGGTGAGGAGTTCTTGATTTTACTTCCGGGGATGGATTTAACCCGAGCGGCAGAACTGGCTGAACAGATCCGTGAGCTTATTTTTCAGCGGGAAATTAAAGTGAATGGATTACATATTTCTATTACTGCCAGTATTGGCGTCGCCGAGCATCAGGCGCAAGAGCCTGCAGAAGATCTGATCAAGCGTGCCGATTTGGCCTTGTATCAGGCTAAGGAAGCCGGTCGAAATCAAGTGGTGTTAAATCATTCATAGATTTAGCCCCGTGCTTACTGGCGGCAAGATGTCGTCTACATTTATGAGTTATTGAGTGAGTTGATTGTGTTATTGGCGCATCGCAGTTTACACTCTGGCGGTAATGCGAGATGGGTTATGGATTGGGAGTGACAGATGTCAAAGTTGTTGATCAATAAGTTATCAGGATTGTACTTAGGAACCCATCTTCAAGACATGTCCGGTGTTGCTACTGGGATTGATGGCAAGCAAGCGGCTCAACAACTGTTAGTGCATATCGACCATGTAGACGGGGACGCACAGGCCGATCCTAAACACCATGGAGGACTCGATCGCGTGTTACATCATTTTCCCCGCGAGCATTACGGCCAATATCGTCGTTGGGATTTAATCACTCAACTCGAAGATGCGCCCAGCATGGGAGAGAACATCAGTACCGTTGGGCTGAACGAAACCCAAGTTAATATTGGTGATATCTTACAAATTGGCGCCGTAACATTGCAGGTCACTCAGCCGCGTTCACCTTGCTTTAAGTTGAATCTGCAATTTGGGCACATAGAATTTGCCCTCGCCATGCAGCAGAGCCAGTTATGTGGTTGGTTTTATCGAGTATTAACGCCTGGGATTATTCAGTTAAACGATAAGATTGAACTGGTTGAGCGCCGTACGGACATCAGTGTCGCCGAGGCTATGGCACTCTATTTTTCACCCACCTTTAATGCCAGCGGCTATGATCGTCTAGCTTGCTGCGAGGGATTAGCGCAGAGTTGGGTTAATAGCCTACAACGCCGCTTAGCATCACAGACAGTAGAAGATTGGCAAATGCGCTTATATGGGCCGAGCGGTAAATAAGTATTTATATTCATAATGATAAAACAGGGATGACCTTATGATTGAACCCGTTACAAAAAGTGATAAAGATTTTGGCTTGTTGGTATACGCCTCAAGCTTTGTTGGATACTTAGTGCCGCTGGGCTCGATTCTTGGTCCTTTGATTATCTGGCTGATGAAGCGCGAAGAGTCCGCATTTGTCGATCAATGTGGCCGTAGTTGTTTGAACTTTAAATTGAGCCTGCTGATTTATGTGATCATCAGCGGCGTACTCGCTTTGGTCGGGATAGGTTTTATCTTTTTAGCCATACTCGGCATATTCGATTTGGTGTGCACTGTGCTGGCGATTATTAAGGCCAGTGAGGGTAAGGTATATAAATATCCATTAACGATTAAATTTATTGCTATGGATTAATCGCCTCATTGAATTAAAGAAAAACGCCTTAGATGTTTCCATCTAAGGCGTTTTTTATGGTGTAAGTTTAAGGTTTTACACCTTAAACTTGGCCACTAAGGTATCTAAGCGGTGTGACAGTTGATTCAAGGCTAAACTCGCCTGTGCTGCCGCTTGTGCAGTATTGGCTGTACGCTGAGTAATATCGTTGATTTCTGTGACGTTACGGTTGATGTCCTCCACAACTGTGGATTGCTCTTCCGTTGCCGCAGCAACTTGGATGTTCATGTCGCTGATAAGACCAATGCGATCGCTAATACCAATCAACGATTTGCTGGCTTCATCGACGGCCACAACACCTTCATGGGAGCGGGTACGACTCTGGGCCATCGCATTAACTGCGCGGCTGGCTTCCGATTGCAACTTGTCGATCATGCCTTGCACTTCATTAGTCGATGCTGCTGTGCGTGATGCTAAGTTACGCACTTCATCGGCGACGACAGCAAAACCGCGCCCAGCTTCACCGGCACGTGCCGCTTCAATTGCCGCGTTGAGGGCTAACAAGTTTGTCTGTTCAGAGATAGCGCGGATCACATCTAAAATCCCACCAATGGATTTAGTGTGGGTCGCGAGGGACTCAATCACTTCACCTACTTGGCCAACGTCCTTCGACAATTGGTTAATGGTATCGCGGGCACGGGTTACCACAACTTGGCCACTGCTGGCTTCAGTGTCAGCATCTCTTGCAGCAACCGCAGCTTGAGCGGCATTACTGGCAATTTCGTTAACCGTCGCGCCCATTTCATTAATGGCTGTTACCACCATCATAGTGCGATCTTTCTGCTCGTGGCTGTCTTCTAAGGTTTGCTGTGCCTGATTCGACACATCCTTAGCGGAGAAACCGAGCTGTTCGCTGGTTTGCGCCACTTCGATGACCGAATCTTGGATCTTGCTGATAAAGCTGTTAAATCCCTTAGCGAGTTGCGCAATCTCATCTTCACCATTGACGGGTAAGCGTTGGCGTAAGTCACCTTCACCTTCGCCTATGTCGCGGAACATAGCGGCAACTTGGGCGATGGGACGACTCACAGAACCTGCAACAACGATAGCGAGGACGATAAAGCCCGCTGCAATCAACAGTGTCCAGATTAAGATCTGATAAGCCGCTTCGGTTAATAGCGCAAACACTTCGGCTTCTGGCACTTGTGCCACTAAGTACCAATCCATAGACGCGATATAACTACTGGCAACCAGCATGTTTTCGCCATTGATCTTGGTATTGATCAGATTGAAATCACCGCGGTTTAGTAAGGCGCTTGAGTTCGCATCTTTGTATAAGTTGCTTAGGTTGCTCTTACCAATTTGGCTCGTATCTGGGTGGAGTTTCACTTCTCCCTTGGCATCCACTAAGTAAACAAATCCCGTTTCTTCAATCTTAAACGAGCTCAGCAAGCGCACCATATCATCGAGTGATTTAGCTAGCCCGACTAAGCCGCGACCATTGGGTTGCTGGTAGTTGATGAAGAGTTTGACTTCGCCGTTGGCCTCAGTGAATACGTTCAACATACGTTCTTGGCCACTGTCGCGGTAACCAAAAAACCAGCCATCCTGCGCGGGGGTGAGCACGCGCAAAAATCCATCCTGAGTGTAATAGACGGCAGTTTGTCTGTCGGCGTAGGAGGCTTGCGCTAGCTTATATTGACGCGTGATGTCTTTCAGTTGGGCAACCACTTGGGTTTCTTGGGCCTGTGGTCTGCCGTCTTCGAGCCATTGCAGTAACATGCGGCTGCTGGCCAATTGCTCTGCAGCATTCATTAAAGTGGAGATGTCGAGATCGATCTTATTGCGGATCTGCATCATCAAACTCGGCAGTTCCGAACCTAACATCCGTTGTTGTACGACATTTTTAGCGCTACGTTGGCTTAATACGCCGACGAGTATGGTCGACAGCAGTACTGCAAATGTCACTGTTAGCAGAATTTTCTGCTTAATGGTGAGGTTATTAAATATCATAAATATCAATATGCCTGTGTTGGACTGTTTTGCGTTATCGGTCAACGCACTCTTGTACGGTAAAAGATTATCGGACAGGAATGTGAAAAGTTAACCTTAGTCTAGGCCGAATGCCGAATAAAACAGCGTATAAAACATTTATTTGGCCTAACCCGTTGGTCTTGCAGTAGATCTAATTATGTAGAGTATAGATGGAAATGGGATGGTGATTGAAAACGAACTCTTTTATGTGTGGCAATTGTGGCCAATGTCGTAGATAAGGGCAAGCAAAAAAAGTGAGATATTTGTGTCAAAGGTGAAAAAAAGGCGCTCTATTGAGCGCCGTTATTAACATTTATTGGTGACAAGTTACATATTGGGGTAGTTAGGACCACCACCGCCTTCTGGCGTAACCCAAGTGATGTTTTGGCTAGGATCTTTAATGTCGCAGGTTTTGCAGTGAATGCAGTTTTGCGCATTGATCACAAACTTGGGCTGACCCGCCTCTTCGACGATTTCATACACACCGGCAGGGCAATAACGTTGTGCTGGCTCATTAAACTGAGTCAGGTTAATACCCAGTGGAATGCTGCTGTCTTTAAGACGTAAATGGCAGGGCTGATCTTCTTCATGATAAGTGCTCGACAGATACACAGAGGACAGTTTGTCGAAACTGAGTTTGCCATCGGGTTTTGGGTAATCAATCTTGCTGTAAGCGCTCACGGAGGCCATTTGCGCATAGTCTGGGTGTTCATCACGCAGCGTGATCGGGAACTTTCCACCAAACCAGTTTTGATCTATGTAATTGAAGGCGCCGCCTAAATAGGTGCCAAACTTATGCATCGCAGGGCCAAAGTTGCGCGATTTATGCAGTTCTTCATGCAGCCAGCTTTCTTCGATATGAGTTTGGTAACAGTCGAGATCTTTACCGCCTTCAACACCCGCCATCATGGCTTTGCCTAAGGTTTCTGCCGCAACGATACCGCTCTTCATCGCAGTGTGAGTGCCTTTGATTTTAGCGAAGTTCAAAGTTCCAGCGTTACAGCCGATGATCAGGCCGCCGGGGAAGCTCATCTTAGGAAGCGAGTTCAAGCCGCCTTTAGTAATCGCACGGGCGCCGTAACTGAGGCGTTCGCCGCCGGTTAAATACTTTGCAATCACAGGATGAGTTTTATAGCGCTGGAATTCGTCAAATGGACTCAGATGCGGATTCTTGTAGTTCAAATCGATAATGAGGCCGACAGCAATCTGGTTGTCTTCCATGTGATACAGAAAGCCGCCACCCGATGCGCCCTCGGTTAATGGCCAGCCACCAGTGTGCACCACTTTGCCTTGCTCGTGTTGCTCGGCGGGGACTTTCCAAATTTCTTTGAAGCCTAAGCCGTAATGCTGGGGTGTTTTACCATTATCTAAATGGTATTTTTCGATCAGTTGCTTGCCTAAGTGGCCGCGGCAACCCTCTGAGAAAACAGTATATTTAGCGTGCAGTTCCATACCGGGCATAAAGCTGTCTTTAGGCTCACCATCGGCGCCCACGCCCATATCGCCAATCAAAATACCTTTAACGCTGTTATCGGCATTAAATAGCAATTCACTGGCGGCAAAGCCGGGGAATATTTCGACACCGAGTTCTTCGGCGCGATTAGCAAGCCAGCGGGATAGATTACCGACACTGATAATAAAATTGCCGTCGTTGTGCATGGTTTTTGGCACAAAGGCATTAGGCATCACTCGGCCGTCGGTGGCTGAGCTGAGTAGGTAGATTTCGTCGTGGGTGACAGCGGTTTTCACTGGAGCGTCTTTCTCGCGCCAGTCGCTGAATAGCTCGTCTAGCACTTTTGGCTCGAACACTGCGCCTGACAGAATATGCGCGCCCACTTCTGAGCCTTTTTCGACCACACAGACGGTAATTTCTTTACCTGAATCCTGTGATATTTGCATTAATCGACACGCGGTGGCCAAGCCTGCTGGACCTGCGCCGACGATAACAACATCGAATTCCATTGATTCGCGTTCCATCAGTTCACCTCTTCCTTCACGTTTCCCCGATTTTTATCGAGTGTTGTAGTTTGTAAACGGGCGTTTTATTGCTTGTACCACCTTACCTGAAAATAAGATAAGGTCACAGTGGATTAAGCGGCTGTTTAGTCTAATTCAGTACAAATCTTTAGGTGAGGACTGTCACAGATTATTCACGCTAGCGTGATCTAGGTTAATAAATACCTGTTTAGGGGTATAGCTAGTGAGTACTTTCGGCCTATAATCACCGGTGACGGTTCTCCGAGCTTGCCTACCTAAGTCGAAAGATATGGAGGTGTAGCCGTGGTAATAATGCCACCGGGGTGGGATAAGAAATGCTCTCACCTCCCACACTTGGAAAGGTGATCATGTCTCAATTACAAGACAGCTTTGGTCGAAAATTTCACTATTTGCGGATGTCAGTCACTGATGTTTGTAACTTCAAATGCAGTTATTGCCTCCCCGACGGTTATCATCCTGACGGCAAGCCAAAATTCTTATCTCTCAATGAGATAGAAAACTTAGTCTCTGCATTTAGCCAAGTCGGCACCCAAAAAATCCGCATAACAGGCGGCGAACCCACCCTGCGTAAAGACTTTACCGACATCATCCGTGTCGTCGCCGATAACCCGCGCATTCACACCATAGCGACAACCACTAATGGCTATAGACTCGAAAAGCATGCCAAAGAATGGTTCGATGCGGGCTTGCGCCGTATCAATGTGTCTGTGGATAGTTTAGATCCCAAAATGTTTTACCAAATCACCGGCGAGAATAAATTCGACGAAGTGATGCGGGGGATCGATGCTGCCTTGTCGGCGGGTTTTGAGCGCGTAAAAATCAATGCTGTCCTGCTTAAAGGCCTAAACGATAAAGATTTACCGCGCTTTTTGCATTGGATTAAAAACACGCCAATCGATTTACGTTTCATCGAGTTGATGGAAACGGGTTTAGGCCGTGAGTATTTTGAAGCACATCATTTAGCGGGCGCTGACATTAAAGCGCAGTTATTGGCAGATGGCTGGCAATTAGATACGCCAAGTGCCTCCGATGGTCCTGCGCAAAATTTTAGCCGCAGCGATTATCAGGGCCGTATCGGTTTGATCATGCCTTACGCCAATAATTTTTGTGCTACCTGTAACCGTTTACGGGTATCTGCTAAGGGTAAGTTACACTTGTGCCTCTTTACCGAATCCGGTGTCGATTTACGTGATCTGTTGCAGCATTCCAGTCAACAAGCGGAATTGATTGAGCGTTTGCACGGTCAATTAGCCCAGAAGAAAGAAACCCATTATTTGCATCAAGGCATCACAGGTGTCACTCAGCATCTTGCCTCTATTGGCGGCTAGACCAGGTTTTAGGTCTGTTGCCATAGCCAATTTAGCGCGAGTATAAGCACAATTTCCCTTGCACTTTGTTTTGACCTCAAACGGAAGGATCGCTCCAATGAGCAATGTATTTACCCATATTAATGCCGATGGCAACGCCCATATGGTCGATGTCACCGAAAAAGCCGTTACCGAGCGCGAAGCCCGTGCCGAAGCGTTTATCGAGATGGCGAGCACGACACTTGAGATGATCATGAGCGGCAGCCACCACAAGGGTGATGTGTTTGCCACTGCACGTATTGCGGGTATTCAAGCCGCGAAAAAAACCTCAGATCTTATCCCTTTATGCCATCCACTGATGTTGACTAAGGTTGAAGTCGATTTAGAAGCGCAGCCTGAACATAACCGCGTGCGTATCACCAGTCTGTGTAAATTATCCGGCAAAACAGGCGTAGAGATGGAAGCCTTAACTGCGGCCTCAGTGGCAGCATTGACTATCTACGATATGTGCAAAGCCGTGCAAAAAGATATGGTGATCTCCCAAGTCCGTTTGCTAGAAAAGCGTGGCGGCAAATCGGGACATTTTAAGGTTTAGCCTGACAGAATAGGCTTTAGCCACTCGGCAGATTAGCAAGTGAGCGAAGCTGTCCAAGCTTAAGTCTGACGCGCTATTGGTGAGTCAGTTAAGCGGATCAAAAACGAGAGAAGATTATGATTAACGTGTTGTTTTTTGCTCAAGTTCGAGAATTATTGGGCACAGCTAAATTAAGCCTAGAGGCGAGCGAGCAGACACAAACCGCTGAAGCGTTACGTGCGACGCTGGCCGCCACCGACGATAAATGGGCTAAAGTATTAACCTCAGACAAATTACTGGTGGCGGTAAATCAGACCATTAGCCAATGGGATACGCCTGTAAACGATGGTGATGAAGTCGCCTTTTTCCCACCCGTTACCGGAGGTTAATATGCGCTTATTACCCGCAGTTCGAGTACAAGAAGTCGATTTTAGTGTGGCCGACGAATATCGGCAGTTAGCTCAAGATGATAGCGATGGTGCCGTAGTCACTTTCGTCGGTAAAGTGCGTGATTTTAATGATGGCGCCGCGGTGACTGACTTAACCTTAGAGCACTATCCGGGCATGACAGAAGCCGTGCTAGAACAAATCGTTGTCGAGGCGCGCAGTCGCTGGCCACTGAACAAAGTCACTGTTATCCACCGCGTGGGCACTATGGCCTTAGGTGAGCAAATTGTATTTATCGGCGTAACCAGCGCCCATCGCAAAGCCGCCTTCGCGGCCTGTGAATTCTTAATCGACTTTTTAAAAACCAAGGCGCCATTCTGGAAATTAGAAGCTGGCGAGCAAGGTAAAAGCTGGGTTGAGGCGAAAGATGCCGATGAACAAGCTGCCAAAATGTGGCAACACAAAGATTAGTTGCAGCAAAAATACGCGCAGTGGCAAGGCAGCTTGCTAGCTCTACATGAACGAAAAAACGGCACTGAGGTGACCCAATGCAGAGTTTGACCCGTTTGTTCCATGCCTTTGGTTTTGCATTGCTTTTTTGTTTGGCAGTCGTGCCATCGACCAGTCGCGCAGCGGATAATGCGCCGATTCCTGCCATCGCCGCGGCGGCTAATATCAAGTTTGCCTTGGATGACATTGTTAAAAACTTCACCGCAGAAACGGGTCTCAAAGTACGGGTCTCTTATGGTTCATCGGGAAATTTTGTCGCTCAAATTCAACACGGTGCGCCGTTTGAAATGCTGCTGAGCGCCGATGAGCGTTATATTGCCGAGCTGAACAAAGTCGGTTTTACCCAAGGCGAGGGCGTGCAGTATGCCGTTGGCCGTTTAGCCTTAGTCGCCCCTAAAAATTCACCGCTCGCACTAGATATCGAACTCAATGGCCTAAAAGCATTATTGGCAGCGGGCCAGCTAGAGCGCTTTGCGATCGCCAATCCTGACCATGCGCCCTACGGCGAACGCGCCCGTGAGTTATTGAAAAAACTCGGATTATGGGATGAGCTACAAACTAAGTTGATCTTAGGCGAAAATGCCTCCCAAGCGGCGCAGTTTGCGATCAGCGGCTCGACTCAAGGCGGAATTATTCCTTTATCACTGGCGATTGCGCCGCAGTTTCAAGCCCTCGGTCATTATTTAGCTTTACCCACAGATCTCCACGGTCCGCTGAATCAACGTATGGCGTTAATGCCTAATGCGAGCTCAACCGCCGAGCGTTTCTACCAATATCTACAGTCAGACGCCGCCCGCGCCGTATTCACTCAATACGGTTTTGGTTTGCCAGTAAGTTAAGGATTTCAATGGATTGGCAGGCGCTGTGGTTATCGGTCAAACTCAGCAGCATCACAGTATTGGTGCTGATCCCCCTTGCGATACTCGCGGGGCGAGCCTTGGCCTATCGTCAATTTGTCGGCAAATCTTGGGTCGAGGCACTCATCATGGTGCCTTTAGTGTTACCGCCGACCGTGATTGGCTATTACTTGCTGGTGGGGCTCGGTAGTCAGAGTTGGCTCGGACGATGGATAGAGCAATTGACGGGCCAGCAGCTCGTGTTTCATTTTTCAGGCCTGGTTATCGCTTCTGTGTTCGTCAATATCCCCTTCGCGGTGCAGCCAATCCAACGGGCCTTTGAAGCTGTGCCGAATGATGTCCGCGATGCCGCAGCTTGTTGTGGCATGAGCCGACTTAAAATATTGCTTAAGATTGAATTGCCTATGGTGTGGCCGGGTGTGCTGACCGCGCTGGTGTTGTGTTTCTCCCATGTGCTCGGCGAGTTTGGCGTCGTGTTGATGATGGGCGGCAATATCGCTGGCGAGACTAAGACAATTTCGATTTCTATCTACGACAGTGTGCAAGCCTTCGATTTTAATGCCGCAGGCACTATGTCATTAGTGTTATTACTGTTTGCGGTAACGGCTTTGGCGCTCACTACCAGTTTGTCACGGCGTTTAGGAGGTCAGCGTGGCGCAAATCATCGCTGATCTGCAGTGTCAGATCCAAAACCATAAACACATTAAACTCAACGCGGATTTTCGCTGCAAGGCTGGCGAAGTGCTCGCTGTGGTGGGGCCGTCTGGCGGTGGCAAAACGACCTTGCTACGGATGATCGCTGGGTTGAATCATCCCGATACGGGACAAATCCATTTTGGCGATCGGCCTTGGTTTGATGATAAAGCGCGCATCGCCTTAAGCCCGCAGCAACGCCATATCGGTTATATGCCGCAGCATTTTGGCTTATTTCCGAATCTCACTGCCTTAGAGAATGTAGTCGCTGGGCTTGATCATATCCCTAAATCGGAGCGTATTGTGCGCGCTAAAGATTGGCTTGAGCGAGTCAACCTACAAGGTTTACCTGATAGATTGCCGGCGCATTTATCTGGCGGTCAGCGTCAGCGTGTTGCGCTTGCCCGTGCACTTGCCCGCGAACCTTCAGTGTTATTACTCGATGAGCCTTTCTCGGCAGTTGATCGGGAAACCCGCGAGCGTTTATATCTCGAACTGGCGCGCCTCAAAGAGCAGTTACTCTGCCCAGTAATTATGGTTACTCACGACTTAAATGAAGCTTTGTTGCTGGCTGATTCGATGATTTTGATCAGCCAAGGGAAGATGCTACAGCAGGGCGCACCTTTTGAAGTGTTGTCGCGGCCCCGCAATGAAGCGGTGGCGCGGCAGATGGGGCTAAGGAATATTTTCGACGGTGAAGTGGTGTTTCAAGACAGCACAAAAGACCTCACTTGGCTTAAGTTTGGCGAGCAGTTGATCGCCTGCGACTATGGCAAAGACCGCGCCGTTGGCAGCAAAGTGCGTTGGGTGATCCCCAACCAAGGCATTCGCTTTAACTCGATATCTAACGGACGTTTATGCCGCAGTTTTAATAAGTTAGATGTCACTATCGACGCTATGCTGGTGATGGGGGAATCGGTCAGACTTATTTGCTATGTCACAGGTACTCAGTTACAACTTAACACCGAAGTCTCGCTGCATTTTGCCCAAAAGCTTGCACTCACAAAAGGAATGCAAACCACAGTGGCACTCAAATCAGAACAAATTCATATTTTGGAATAATGTGATATCGCACTCTAATGACGTTTTTTACCCAGCAATCCAATCCAAAATGTTCCTTCCAACAGCATGCCTAAGATGATAAATGCCATGGCGCTTGTGGCGCTGCCATAGGCGTAGGCGTTTAATGCTGCGACGAGTAGCAAGCTCAAGCTTATCCATCGTGTGACTGGTTTCATATTCGCTCCGATTAAAAATGCCATTACTTGACGCTTGGTTATCAGACTGACTTTAGTTGAGTGCGGTCTATTTGCCAATCGTACTTTTTGACGACACAGATGCACTTAAATATCCGCTAGAATTCAATCAGCTTGATTTTAAATGGCTAAATTATGGTTTTTCACTGGAAGTGTCATTCTTCAAAATCCCCAGATGATCAAAGCTTAATCTTGTTTCCATCGGTGTTTCAGCTGGTATTAGGTAGACTTAACACATTAGCCACAAAATGATTGAGTGTTTGGCTTAAAAGCTAATAACTTAGGTGATGTTGAAAGGGAATTTTCGTTCCATTTATGACCAAACCTGAGTTAAGGCTAACGCAGTGTGATGCTATATCCAGTGGTAGATTATGGGAGATTGGCTTGGAATCGCGCGCTGGGACAATTGGTCCCATCGACTTCTAACTGATTGTCTCATAAGATACAAACTTAGCTGATTTATATGGAGGAGCCATGAGACTATGGTTGCTAGGATTCATGTTGGTATCTGGCGTCGCAACTGCGGCTCAGAGCATGTATTCGATGTTTGCGGGTGGAGACTATGTACCGCCGCTGAGCGTTATGCAGCAGATCGAAAAAGGGTTCTCCGGCGTGATTGCCGAATTTAATATGGAAGAGCAAGAGGGTGAATTAGTCTACCAATTTGAGTTGATTAATCCCTTGGCCAATTCTATAACGCGGTTTGAATATCGTGCCCGCGATGGTAAGTTGCTGAAACAAAAGGCGAGTAAAGTGAGCGCGGATGATCTCGGTGAGGTTGAGGCGACACGTTTGATCGCAGCAAAAGATCAAACATTTTCAGGCTTAATCGCTAAGGCCACTAAAGATCATAAAGCCTTCTTAACCGAGGCAAAGTTAGATCACGACTTAGGTATCAGTTATTTAGAACTTAAGCTGCTAGACGATACGGGTAAGTTTAAATTGGCTTTTGATGTCGAAAATTTACGCCCGTTACCTTTACTCAAGTGGGATTGAAACATCTAAGTCAATCGAGTGCTCAAACGAGTATTTAGGATTGAGGAGCGCAACATACAGATGAAAATACTTTTAGTTGAAGATGATGCGACGACGATTGATTACATCGTCAAAGGATTTCTTGAGCAGGGCCACAATATCGAAACGGCGAGCGATGGCCACCAAGGTTTGTCACTCGCCACGAGTAGTCAGTACGATCTCGTGATCCTCGACCGCATGTTACCCCAGCTCGATGGCTTAAAATTATTGGCCGCCTTAAGGGCAACGGGCAATCAAACCCCAGTGCTGATTTTATCTGCCTTAGCGCACGTTGATGAGCGAGTGAAAGGCCTGCGCGCGGGCGGCGATGACTATATGACTAAGCCGTTTGCCTTCTCTGAGTTATTAGTGCGCGCCGAAAAACTTATGCACCGTGGTCAATCTGTGCCGGTCACCACAGATCTCGTTGTCGGTGGTTTGAAGATGGAGTTACTGACCCGTAATGTGACCTTAGACGGGCAAGAGTTGATGCTGCAGCCGAAAGAATTCCAGTTACTTAAGTATCTGATGGAACATGCGAATCAAGTGATTAGCCGCACCTTATTGTTTGAAGCAGTGTGGGATTATCACTTCGACCCGCGCACGAACGTTATCGATGTGCATATCGCAAAATTACGCCGTAAATTTGAAGAGTTAGGCCATGGCGAGCTTATCGAAACCGTGAGGGGAGCGGGTTATCGCTTACGACAAAGGCATTAAGCCTTACCAAAGCAGCGCCTGGCGCATCACAATCGTCTTTTCGACCTTAGTGACGGTGATCATTGGGGCGCTGCTATTTGCCCTCTATCGACAGTTGATCATCGAGCAACAGTATCAAGTGACTCAATATTTAGAGTCAGAGACACAACGTTATCAGCAACTTGCCCTAACGGTTGACCGCCGTAGTTTTGCCGCTCAAATCCGCGCCGCCGATCCACAAACCGCTCTGATCGCTTGGCGTAATAGCTACGATATGGTCGGTGCCTTGAGCTTTATGCCCGAAGGCATGCCCATGCTGCCGCAAACGCGGGATTTCCCCATCTTAACCGGTGGTCCGGATAAGCTGCATATTCTTACCGGCGGGCTGGTGATGACCCGCTACGGCCCAGTGTTGATTGCGACCCGTACCGATAACTTAGCGACATTAATCGATAAGTTTATCAGCGCCGCAGCGACAGCCGTGATGCTTACCATAGTGTTGACCTTAGCGCTTGGCTATCTGTTTTCTAAGGCGATTTTACGTCGATTAGTGCAATAC
Source organism: Shewanella sp. N2AIL (assembly GCF_022690845.1). Lineage (NCBI taxonomy): Bacteria > Pseudomonadati > Pseudomonadota > Gammaproteobacteria > Alteromonadales > Shewanellaceae > Shewanella > Shewanella sp. N2AIL. Next base: position 37,058 of record NZ_JALBYT010000025.1, read on the forward strand.
AACCGCTTGAGTGAACAGATTGAACGCGGCCACTATGACACCCGCTTGCCGTTGAGTTGGCGTCAGGATGAGTTTGATATGTTGGCGCTACAGTTTAATAATGTGCTGGATATCCTCGAAAATAACCTGATGGCAGTGCGCGGCGCGACCGATAATATCGCCCATGATTTACGTACTCCACTGTCACATATCCGCATTGGTCTTGAAGAGCTGGCGAGTAAGCCGAGTGATGAGATTAGCGAAGGTTGCGCCATTTTGACCGAGGAGCTCGACCATTGTTTAGCGACATTTGATGCCATGTTGTCACTCACGCGTATCGAAGAAGGTCAGCAGACGCTCGATTTACAGGAGTTAAGCCTAGCGCAACTGTGTACCGATTTGTTGGACATGGCCGATGCCGTGGCAGAATCCAATGAGCAAACCTTGAGTTTGTCGCTGTTGGCTGACCATAAGGTATTTGGTGATAAATACTTATTATTCCAAGCTTTATATAATCTCGTCGATAACGCGATGAAGTATTCTGGCCAAGGTGCGCGGATTGAAATTATCCAATCAGGCCCACAAATTCAGATCCGCGATAATGGCCCTGGTATTCCAGACGAGAGTAAAGAAAGAGTGTTCGAACGCTTAGTGCGCCTCGACCCTAGCCGGCATTTACAGGGTACAGGTTTAGGATTATCTATGGTCAAAGCGATTCTCTCACGGCACAATGCCAAAATTAATCTCACGGATAATCATCCCGGCTTAGTGGTCACTATTAAGTTTTAAGTCGATGATCCGCATTACAGCGTCGAGAACTCCATGTATCGAATCATAGCCGATGAGGCTGACTTCCTTGTTATCTCCAAATCAGCCAAAGTGCATTTTCACAGTCAGGATGGAACGGCGGGCGTGGTGGCGCAGGCTGAGCAAGATTTAGGGATTAAGCTTTTTGCCGTGCATAGATTAGACACACCCACGTCTGGTCTGTTGATTCTGGCCAAAAGCGCTGTCGCCGCTAAGCAATTTACTGAGCTATTTACCGCCCATAAAGTGCAGAAATATTACCTCGCCCTCGCGAAAGGTAAGCCGAAGAAGAAGCAAGGCTGGGTGATTGGTGACATGGCAAAGTCGCGGCGTAGCATGTTTAAACTGCTGCGCACTAAAGAGAATCCAGCGATTACGCAGTTTTTTTCATTAAGTGTCAGTGAGGGATTGCGTTTATATTTACTTAAACCCCATTCGGGTAAAACCCATCAATTAAGAGTCGCCTTGGCAAGTTTAGGCGTACCGATTTTAGGCGATGATTTATACGGTGGCACGGCGGCGGATCGTTGTTATCTGCATGCCTACTGTCTGCATTTTCGCTATGGCGATGAAGCGACTGGCTGGCGTGATTATGCGTATAGGGATGTGCCGACTCAAGGTGAACATTTTGCCGCTGAAGGTGTGACTGAAGCGCTGATTGAGTGGTCTGAACCCGATACTTTGGCTTGGCCGGCGAAAGGGGATTAATACGAGTCGCGTTATTCTTGCGTAAGGCTAGCAAGATTTTGCGAAAGCCTAGCAAGCTTGGCAAATACGGTCTCGGCCTTCGGATTTGGCGCGGTACATGGCTTGGTCCGCTTGAATGAGTAGCTTGTCGGGCTGGCATCCTTGATAGATAGTGGCGTAACCTAAACTGGCATGGATTTTTATCGTAACACCTTGCCAAATAAATGAATTGTCCTTAAGTACTTGATGCAATTTCTCGGCCACGGCTCTGGCGGCGGGTGCATCGGTCGCGGGCAAAATCACCAGAAACTCCTCTCCACCGTGACGACATAGGGCATCATTTTCTCGCAATACCGATCCGAACAGTCTCGCCGCCGTCAGCAGGGCGAGATCACCCGCATCGTGACCGTATTGATCGTTAATCTCTTTAAAATGGTCAAGATCCAATAAAATCATACTGTAAGGCACACTATCCCTTAGCCAGCGTTGATGGATATTGTTGAGAAACTTATGCATAGCCCGGCGATTCCACAGGCCTGTGAGTTGATCCCGCTCCGCTAACATACGGATTTTACTGACGAGTCGCGTCATGGCATTACCTATCATCACGATATTGATCAATAGGGTTAGAAATACATAAAACCACAGCACAGGTATGGCTTCGTGCGTGTGCATGGCGATAAACATCGGACTTTCTTCTGGGGAAAGCAGGGCGATAAAGATGCGAATGATAAAAATACCCACCATAGCGACTAAAGGCATGACCATAGCGATGGCGACTCGATTCCCCGTATCGCGTTTAATGGCCTGATAGTTATCCCGCGTTAGCATGGTAAAAATCAGCGCGGCGCAGGCGGAGAAAACAACGGCTAAAGTACGTTCTGAGCTGAAGTTGGGGGGAACCGAGAGCATCACACTGGCCGTGATTGCCAAGAGAAAAAGATCGGATTTAACGCTGGGACTCAGCCTGAAAAGTGCCTTAGTACCCCAGCGTAATAGGATGAATCCAAACAAAATCGCCATATCGGAGCAGAACCAAAAAAGGTAACTGGAGGCTTCGGAGCGTTGGCTGTTGAGTATGATGCCAAGGAGGACGAACAAGTTCGCCAGAGAAAAGCGCATACTGGCCCGAGTGGCAATTTGTAAGGGTTTAGCAATGAGTCCCCATGCCACGGCTGCGGTGCTGGCCAGTAGGCAAATAAATTTGATGAGTAATAGGGCTTGGGGATCAAATATCATTCTTTTACTTCATATTTTTCTTTAACTATAGATGCTTTTAGGCATTTTCGGTTGAAGTTTATAGGATATCTTAACCTGTATTTATCGGCAGGAGGTGGGCTGTATCCTCTTTTGAATTTATGGCGATATTAAGTGCCTTTATTTGGAGAATAACTTGGGTTATTTGCTGTCTTGTAAGCTAAAATGTTTGCAAATTCTGAGTCTTCCTGCGAAGTTAGACCCTGTTGATTCGCCTACAATCTCCGTTTTAAGGATGCCCTGTTATGGATACAAATAAATTACTCTTAGTCATTATTGCGATTCTATTGCCTCCTGTTGCCGTATTTTTGAAGGCAGGAGCGGGTAAAGATCTGCTGATAAACATAGTGTTGTGTTTACTGTTCTGGTTCCCCGGTTTATTACATGCTCTCTGGGTCGTGACCAAGGCATAAATTGCTTTCTTCCACACAATAAAAAAGCGCAATTTAATTGCGCTTTTTTATGCTTCAAAATGAGCCTTTCACTTAGAAAGGCAAGGTGTAGCCTATTGTCGCAGTACGTCCCATGCCTTTGAAATAACGATCATTTGTACCCATGGTTTGTGAGTAATAATTGAAATAATCCTTATTAAACAGGTTTTGCAGACCTAAGCTCAGGGTGCCAGTGTAAAGCGGCATAGAGAAGGAAGCATCGACTGTGGTATAGCCATCAAACTCAGCGTACTTGTTGCCCGCGGCATTTTTAAAGTCGCGGTCCATGTAGTAGTTGGCTTGAACGCGGGTCGACATGTCATTATCGAAGTTATGGGTCCAGAACAGGTTGATACGGTTGGGCGAAATATTTGCGCCATCGAGATCGGTATCGACTTTATTATCACCATTTGAATCGTATTCGCCCTGTTGAATGGCGATGTTCATGCCAAGATCATCATTGCTGGTGAGGTAGGCGGTAACATTGGCTTCGATACCCTCGATGACACTTTTTTCCCGCTTCACGTCGTAGAAACCATCGCCATTTAAGGCTAAACGTGAGCCAAAATCAGTGGCCGAACGATAATACGCAAACTTAGCGCTTAAGTATTTACCTTGATAATCGGCACCAACTTCGACGTTATCTGTGACGATCGGCGTGAGCGCCAATGAGTCATCTATGCTGGGATTGTCGCCTGGGAAGCTTTTACCATCACGCAGAATACGGCCGATATCTGGCATACCAAAACCTTGGTTATAGCTGGTATAAACGCGAATGTCTGGGGTGATTTTGTAGGAGATACCGACGTTGAATAAGGTTTCATCGAAGGTGGCCGAACCGCCTGCAATTTGCTTGTTGCCCGCACCCCATAGGGTTTTGTAGTCATCGACACTTAATTCGGCATGTTCGTAACGAACACCGGTCGATAAGGTTAGATTTTCAATTAAATCATAATCTAACTGCAAGTATGGCGCGACGTTGTCATAGGTGCTTTCCGGAACCCACGAAAAACCCGTTTTCACTAAATCTTGCTCTGTGGTATCGCGGAAAAGGTCGACACCGTAGGCCGCATCAATCCCTGAACCCGCAATATCTTTAGCAATCAATGAGCTTTTTAACCCCCATTTAACTGAAGCATTACGCGATTGCTCGTAGTACAAGCTTTCGCCTTTACTGCCGACACCGCACTGGATCACTTGGTCGCTACCTTCGAAGGATGGATCGTAGAAACTGTCGAAACAGCCGCCACCATAAACCGCTTTAAAATCTTGATTAAAGAGTTGCAGGTTAAGTTGTTGGCCACCAATGTTGGCGTGGGTATAAGTCAAACTGGTGGTGGTCACTTGATTGTTGGCCGCTTCCCATGGCTGGGTTTCTTTAACTGCGCCCGTGGGCACGCCATTGGGTTTGTCGCCTGCAACTGGCATCCAATCGCCATTATTGTCTGCGGTGTAATGGTTAACCATTAACTCAAGGCGCGACTCGTCGAAGTTGTGGCCAAGCTTAATGAAGAAGTCTTTGCTTTGGCTGTCCATCGACTCGCCTTGAGTCGTGTCCACACCAACGACGTTATGGTTGGCATCGTAATAGACGCCATTATTGCGATAGCTAACCGAGCCTATCATGTCGATAAATTCTGACTCGCCAGAAAACGCATAGCTGGCACCAAAGCTTAAGCCGTTGGATTTCATCGAATCAGGAACTGTCACATCGAAACTTGCAACCTGTTCGCTGTCGCCCGTCGGTTTTTTAGTTATGTAATTGATGATGCCGCCTTGGGCACCAAGACCGTGCATTGCATTGGCACCGTGAATGATTTCGATACGCTCAATCATGGCTGGATCTATGGTTTGACCCGAGCGACCCCCACTGCGAAGTGGGTTTGATTGCGGTACGCCGTCGATCATGATCAGCGGCGGACGACCACGCAGGGTTTCGCCTGTGTTACTCATCTTCTGGCGGCTTGGCGAAAAGCTTGGGGCCAAGTTACCGATAATGGTCGATAAATCTTTAGTGGTGCGGAACTGTTCTTCTAACTGGGCGCGGTCGATGATAGTGACGGTGTTGGGGATTGAGCTGGGGGATTTATCCATCCGACTCGCGGTGACAGTGATTTTTTCTATGTCTTTATTTTTGTTGTTTGAACTGCTGTCGGGGGCATCTTGAGCCGCTGCGGATTGGCTTAGCGCTGTAAATACGGCTAAAGCAACAAACGAGGTTTTGAATGTCATATAACTTCCTGCTAAGGGCGAATGAGTTTGCTACACCGGCTCCTTTGGCATAAGTCCATATTCCATTAAACGGCATTACAAATGATAACGATTTTTATTCTTTCGCGATTTTAGGGGAGGAATAACGGCTTGTCTAGTCGTGTCATACAGGAAATTGCGCGATTTTGCGGCAGTATTGATAAATTGCGACACAGCACTCGGTATCAAGATTTAACCCCAAGGGTTACCTAGTGCGAGTTCATGTTGTTAAGGCTGTGCCTTATTTAGCGTTTGGCATGGCTTTCGCGATCTGATGGTTTGGTCGCAGGCTTGATGACTTGGGGATTACTAACTGAGCTAACATGAGTCGCGGGTTGGGCGATCTGACTTAGTGCTTTCGATTGTCTGGCGTGCAGGTGGAAGGCTATAATCGCGCCCCTTTATTCCGTATCCGCATTGGTGCCTTGATGAACCGCAAAAAGAAGATAAACCAAACCTTGAAGAGCAAGGCGAAAAAGGCCAATGCCAAACTGCAATCGAGCAATAAACCTAAATACATTGCGAAGGCGGATAGGGAAGCATTAGCTGCAGAGGCCAATAGCGAGTCGCATGCTGTGGATACTGCGGCAGTTAATTCTGTGACTCTTGATAGCGAGTCTGCAGAATCATAAGTCTCCGTTCATTTCTTCGTATAATGTGACGGCCATGCTGGCATTCAGTGAGTTTGCCTACATGGCGAGTTGCTGAACCCTCATTTGTAGTTGATATTGTCGTGAAGCCGCTATGTTACTCATCACCTAAGTCTTAGTGTGTTTCTAAGTAGCTGATGGGATTTTGATAAAAGGCCTTTTTATATCCTTGGGTTGAAGTATCTATCAGCCAAGGTTTAGGCAATAAGCTCAAAATGGAATAATGCAAATGTGGCGGTTTACCTTGAGCATTACCCGTATCGCCGACAGTACCCAGCGTTTCACCTTGGTGGGCAATTAATCCCGTGGCTGATTCAATTTGTGCTAAATGGGCAAAGTAATGAATTTGCCATTTAGGACCTAGACCAACGACCACATTGCCTCCTTTAAAGAAGTCGCCTCGATAGAAGATCAGCATAGGCGTTGGCGCAATCACGGCGGTGTTTTTGGCGGCGAAAATATCTATCCCCTTATGTACGCCCGATGGCCCCCAAGGTTCATACCAAAAGGTTTGGCTGTTCCAATCTTTACTGCTGGCGCCTTTTACCGGGATCACCGGTGACTCAGGGATCAGATAACCACCAAGTAGCAGTAACGCGAGTGCTAATCCAACATATGTTAACTTCATTTTTTATCCTGCATTAAGCCTTAGTGCTTTTCTCAAGCTCTAATGAAAATCACTGAATTCCTGCCAATTTACGGGGTACTGCAAGCGCTCAGATGCTGAAAGTGACAGCCAATAGGGGCGCCAAAAATAGTTGCACCAAAAATCGATATTCCCTTGAAGACTGCAGAGTGTATCGGGATCGACATCGGGAAAGCTTTCCCAAGGGTGAGGTAAAGTCGATTTGAACGCAATCAGTTGTTCTAATAGTGCTTTGTCGTTGCTGATTAAACTGACGCAGATCCCCGCAAAATCGGCATATTGGTGGAGCTGCAAACTGGTTGCTTGGCTCGGATGGATTATCAGACCATTAAAGCTGGCGGCATGTTCGGGCAATACCGCAAAACCTGCATTGCTGATTAACCTATCTAAGGTTTGCTTGCCTTCTAAGGTCAGTAAGCCGTGAACTTGATAGGCATAAATATCGGCCTGTACTATTGGTGTCACTAGCGGATAGGCTTGGTTTGTCGGCAAGTCGATGTCGGGCATTTGCGCGGGATGAAAAATGGCGGCTAAGTCAGCTTGTCGCTCTAGTGTGCTGTTGCCATGAAAGGCGCGATGAAGATACTTCTTAAGCCAAGTGAGCAAAGACATTGGCGTGACCCTTCAGGAGAATGTTAATTGATCATGGCGTTCTAAAGATTCAAATCACCAATCTACTTCTTGTACCCGCGATTTTACTCATCCGTATACGGCCAGCTTGAAGGATTAATACCGTTAATTCAGTTGGATATTTAAAATGACAAGGTAAGTGATTTTATGCCTGTAACTAAGCTGTCGTCTAGGGTTTAGCGTTAGCTGGAAGAAGCTTAATACTTAAGTTGTGAGCTTTTGATCGCCGACAAATGGGAATCTGTCGAATGGTAAACCGCAGTGGCTCTCTTCTGTTGGAGAGCCACTGATTCAACGTTTTTAAGCGTACTGATAAAGGTTTAGATACACGTGCTGATAAGAGTTCAGCTTAGAATTTATCTGAACTCATACGCGCCGGAATGATTTCAAACTCGGTTCTGTCTTTGGGTAAATAGGCTTTCCACCAAGCGTGATTCAAAGCTGGGCTATGGGCTAATTCACTCAGGTTGATCCCTTGACCAAATTCCGGCGTAAGCAGCGGCACGTCATAGGCCTTGGCGGCTACGGCTATGCGTTCCAATGGCTCGTACCAACTATGTAGCGCGAGATCGAAGCTGCTGTTATGTATCGGAATTAAGTGTCGTCCCCGCAGATCTAAATGCGCCCGCAGTGATTGCTCTGGCTGCATGTGGATATCTGCCCACATCTCATCGTAGGCACCTGTTTCGATTAAGGTTAAATCGAAAGGCCCAAGTCTGTCGCCAATCTTTTTAAAGCCGTCGAAGTAACCGGAATCACCGCTGAAAAACAGTTTTAGTTCAGGGGACTGAATAACCCAAGATGCCCACAGGGTTTGGTTTTTGTCCGTGATACCACGGCCTGAAAAGTGCTGTGCCGGCGTCGCGGTAAACCTCAGACCCGCATGTTGGGTTTCTTGCCACCAATCGAGCGCGATTATCTTGCTGGCAGGCACGCCCCACGCGAGTAAATGTTTATCTACGCCCAGTGGCACGATAAATTTTTGCGTGCGCTCTGCGAGGGCTAAAATGCTGTGTTTATCTAAATGATCATAATGATCGTGGGACAAAATAATCCCTGCGAGCACTGGAATATTATCGAGTTCGATCGGCAACTCGTGGAATCGTTTTGGCCCAAACATTTGGCTTGGCGAGGCGCGTTTCGAAAACACAGGATCGGTTAACCAATATTGACCGTTGAGTTGTAACAGCACTGTTGAATGGCTGATTTTATACAGCATAGGTGTCGCATCGACCGTTGGGTTTAGCTGCATTTTTTGGATCGGTAATGGCTGGTTTGGGCTCTTATCTGGAATACTTTCAGTCATGTAACGCCATAAAATAGAAAGTAAATTACCTTCACCACCGTGGGTATTGGGAGCTTCATTGCTGAATTTGTCACCCTCAACATGGGCCGAAGTCTTAGTGTTTGCGCCAGTATTTGTTTGAGTGGCCATGATAAAGCTCCCGAGTCGTAGTAAGGTCAAGACAATCTTAAATCGCGTTTACAACATTAAAAAAGTAAACTACACAGTGTAGTTTACATATGGCGGTGTAAAAGTAAACTGGATAGTGTAAAATGTCGACAAATGATTTTTATGACGTAGGAAAACATGGCAGACAAACCCATTAAATTGACAAACTCTCAGCAGAAACGTGTGGCGATTCTGCGTGCCTCGCGGGAAGAGTTTATGGTCAATGGCTTTGCGGGTGCCAGTATGGACAGGATCGCCCAGCGGGCTAATGTTTCTAAACGTACTGTGTATAACCATTTTCCGAGCAAGGAAGTGCTGTTTGATACCACAACCACAGAGTTGTGGGCGCGGACGAAAGAAGCGGCGACCTTAGTTTACAATCCGGCGCAGAGTCTTGAAGATCAGTTGCAGCAAATTGCGCATCGATGCTGGGCTTTGTATCAGCAGCCTGAGTTTCTCGATGTGGCGCGGGTGGTGATGGCAGAGTTTATTCGCTCGCCTGTCCAAGCGACTGAAGCGATGGAGAAGCTTGCGAAGCAAGAAGGTGGACTCGAAGCTTGGCTTGCGGGAGCGGTAGAACACAAGGCGCTGAATATCGAAGATATTGCAATGGCGTCGACTCAGTTTTGGGGCATGTTTAAGGCGTTTGCATTCTGGCCTAAGCTGTTCCATATGCAAAATAATGATGAGCACCAGCAAGCGATTATCGACGCCAATATCAAGATGTTTTTGGCCATGTATCGCGCTTAAACTTAGCGTTCCATGCTATTCAACATAAAGGCCGCATCTGCGGCCTTTGTTATTTATGTCATACAGACTAGAGCAAGGCTGTCGCCAGTAGATAACCGACGGTTGATGCGGTACCCACGCCGATAAAACCTGGAATAATAAAGCTGTGGTTAATAATGAACTTACCTATTTTAGTTGTACCTGAACGGTCAAAGCCGATACAGGCCAGATCGCTTGGATAGGTAGGCAGTACAAAATACCCGTAGCTTGCAGGGAGGAAAGCGATCAAGAGTTTTGGATCGACTCCTAATGCGAGACCCATAGGCGCAATGGCAGTCAGCGCCGCCGCTTGGCTATTAACAAGCTTAGAGATGAGGAACAGCACTAAGGCATAGGTCCAAGGCTGGCTTTGCACCACGTGGGATAGGTTTTCCTTAAGCACATCCATATGGCTGATGAAGAAAGTATCACTCATCCACGCCACCCCAAATACTGAGAAAATCGCCACCATGCCCGCTTTAAAGACCGGGCCATTAGAGATGTTTGTCGGCTTGACTTTGCAGGTCATTAGGATAAATGCCCCCGCAATTAACATCATCATCTGGATGACTAAGTTCATCGATAATAAGGTCGTTTTCCCTTTAACTTCAAAGGCAGGGCGCAGTTCACTAAAGGAACCTAACAGCACCACAGCTGCAATAGCCGCAAAGAAAATCCCCGTTGCCCAGTAAGCTTCCTTAGGAAAACGTTGGTTTAGCAGGGTTTCGCTCTTGTCATAGATAAAAGCTCTTTGGACAGGATCTTGAATCCGTTCTTGGAACTCTTCGTCTTTATCTAAATCTTTACCGCGACGTAGACTCCAAAGTGCGGCGGCCATCACACCGCAAAGCGATGCAGGTACGGATACCATTAAAATTTCGAGCAGATTGTAGGCGCGGCCTACACCTTGTTGCGATGCGAGAATCGACACCATAGACACAACCGCTACCGACACGGGCGAAGCACAAATTGCCATTTGCGAGGCGACGGATGCCACAGCCATTGGGCGTTCTGGGCGAATATTTTTCTTCAGCGCGATATCGGAAATAATCGGAAACATGGTGTAAACCACATGGCCTGTACCGCAAAGGAAGGTCAGCGTCCAAGTGGTCAGCGGCGCCAGAATGGTGATGTATTGTGGATGGCGGCGCAGTAGGCGCTCGGCAAACTGCATCATCACATCCAAACCGCCTGCGGTTTGTAATACGGCCGCACAGCCGATCACCGCAAGAATCGTTAGCATAACTTGTACTGGTGGTTGTCCCGGCGCTAAACCAAAGACAAATATCAGTAAAAACAAACCTATGCCGCTGATGAGGCCGAGTCCCATACCGCCGTAGCGGGTACCTAGTAGTAGGCAACTAAGCACTACTATAAATTCCATTAAAATCATCCGATTTACCTCTGCGGAATCTACCGCTTAGCGATTTGTTGAGTGATGAGTATTTTCAGGGACATTTTGCGGAGGAAAAGCGTTTGAAAAATTGCGCTGGCGCATGGTGTAAATAAAAAATGGCATGAGATTTTTCGGAAATTTGACCTAGCGCTAGAAACACGTGGCGATAAGTTGCATTCTGGTTAACGAGTTTTATGGATTGAGCTAAGACTTTGAGCTCGCTCCGTTTACAAGAACGATAACAATACTCAAGGATAAGCCCGTGAAACCAGCCACCTTTAATACCGAAGCCTTCGATGATTGGATCCGCAGTCGCTTTGTCGAACTCAACTCAGAGCTCGAACAGCTTTACTACCAACAAGCGGATCGGGCCAATGTGCTTGATATCGGCGCAGAAGCTAAGTTGGCGCTGGAGAGTGAAGGGCGAGAGTTGATTAAGGCCTTGCTCGATGAGGGCAATACCGACGAAGGGTTCGACAGTGCTTTTGATTTACTCGGCAATGTGGGCCTGTATATGGCGGCCTGTCGACGCCATGAGATTACCGAGCCTTCGCGGGAAACCACATCGCCATTAGCCGAAGCCTCCGCGCTTGCCATGCACATCGGCGCTTCAATAGGCGTCACGCCGCGCTTTGCTACCGCACATTTAACTACGCACAATCGTGCCCACAATGGCATTTATAAGCGCTTTACCGATCTTCCCGCTGAAAAGTTGTTTGTGGATTACAACACTAAAGGCATTTTGGCCTATAAACGCGCCGCCGATGCGCTATTGAAGATCCAGCCTTTGGGTATTTCCCATCCCATCAGTCACGATTTACTGCGAGTCGCTAAACAGGCATTGCAGGATGTGATTGAGTCGAATACTCAATTATTCAATCGATTAGATACGGATCGTTTCTTTTACTGTGTTCGCCCTTACTACAAACCTTATCGGGTGGGCTCGGTCATTTATCGCGGTGCCAACGCCGGGGATTTTGCGGGGATTAATGTGATCGATTTAACACTAGGTCTTTGTTTCGCCAATGAAGCTTCCTACTCGCAAATGCTGGTGGACAAGTTTTTGTACATGATGCCAGAGGATCAGCAGATATTACGTGAGTGCATGCGTCGACCGAATTTGATGGATGATTTCCTGCAGGCAAAAGACAGTGCGAACCAAACTTGGTATCAAGAAAATTTGCGACTCTTTATCGAAGTCTGCGAATTACATGGCGAGACTGCGATTCAGCACCATAATGAGTTAGTGACTAAATATATTGCCGAGCCTTCGACAAGTATGGAGCAGCAGCATTTAGCTAAGGTTACCGCCAGTGGTCCGCCACTGCATGTGCTACTCGGTTCATTGGAGCGACTCAGAGATAGGCGCGCCGCCGCTCAGCGCAGCGACATTCGGACGCGTTATTATGAGATTAAAAAATTAAAAGAGAGTTTGAGATAACACTATGTTTGAAGACTTTAAAAAGGACTTTTACCTCGCGGGTCCAGGATATCTATTGAACCATTCCGTCGGTCGACCGTTAAAATCGGCCGAACAGGTCTTCAAAGAAGCCTTTTTTGCGCCTTGGCAGGAATCGGGGCGTGAGCCTTGGGGTCAGTGGCTGAGTGTGATTGATGATTTTACCTTTGCTTTATCCAAACTGTTTAACGGCCACCAAAAGGACTTTTGCCCTCAGGTAAATCTTTCCAGTGCACTGACTAAAATCGTTATGTCACTCGACCGATTAAATCGCGAACACGCCGTTGTGTTAATGAGTGAGATTGATTTCCCCAGCATGGGTTTCGCCCTTAAAAAAGCGCTGCCAGCTAGCTGCGAAGTGCGTTTTATTCCTAAGGGACTCGATGTCACTGACCCTAATGTGTGGGACGCGCATATCAGTCGCGATGTGGATCTGGTGTTTGTCAGCCATGCTTACTCGAATACGGGGCAGCAGGCGCCATTAGCCAATATTTTCACCATAGCCCGTGAGCGAGGCTGTTTGAGCTTAGTGGATGTGGCACAATCGGCAGGGATTATTCCGCTGGATCTCGCGCGCCTACAACCTGATTTTTTAATCGGGTCGAGTGTGAAATGGCTCTGCGGCGGCCCTGGTGCCGCCTATCTTTGGGTTAATCCTGCCATATTGGAGAGTTGCCAGCCCAAGGATGTGGGGTGGTTTAGCCACGAGAATCCGTTCGAGTTCGATATCCATGATTTTCGTTACCAGCATTCCGCAATGCGCTTCTGGGGTGGAACGCCTTCAATCGCCCCCTATGCCATTGCCGCCCACAGCATTCATTACCTTGCAGGTCTAGGCATCCCCTTGCTGCGTAAATGTAATCAGCAGTTAATTGATGCCGTGGCGCAAGAGCTCGAATATGAGTTTGTGTCGCCACGGGATGTTGAAAAGCGCAGCGGTACGCTGATTTTGCAGTTTGGTGAGCAACAACATCAAATCATGACGGCATTAGCGAACGCGAATATCAGCGTCGATGCTCGCAGCATGGGGATCCGTATTTCGCCGCATATCTACAACAATATGGCCGATATCAAGCTGTTACTGGATGTGATAAAAGCTAATCGCTAACTTAAATGATTTAAAATGGCTTACTAGGCTAGGTTGTACTACGTAACTGCAACTAACAAGGCATAACTAACAAGACACAACACTCAGGGAGGCAAACCGCGACATGGTCGTTCCCGTATGTCGGCGCTAATTCACCGCCACACAGGCAACTTGAGGTTATTTATTGGGTGCGATCATGCTTAAATCTTGTAGTCATAGCGGCAGACCATAGGCCGCGGGGTGTGGAGCTTGGGATCGCTGGGCGTGATCGCTAAATCTGCAGGTAGCATAACAGTATCGATGATCAACGCACTGCTCATATCAACAAGTGTCAGCGGGATGGTAAAGAGCAGCAAGGGCGGGGCCGCCAACGCGGAGATAATCATACACTCCTCGCCATTATCAACAGCCGTTTGCACACTTGAGAAAGAATGACCCCAAGTTGAATCTTCTCCCATCCTCGACGTTATCGTTGCACATCCCGTGAGAGAACAGCACACGACCAACCAAGTCAACCAACGCATAATCACTCCATTGTTTATATGTGAAAAACTGCATTGCTTCGGTATGATCTACTCACTTGATCAACTGAGATCGTTAGTGATGTGGAACCAGACCAGGTTTCATTTGATGCCAACCTGTTCTGTTTCAACAGCTTGGCATTCTAACTATATGATTATATCTGTCAATTATTCATCAACAGAAACGAGATACAACCAAGCTCAATAACCTAGTTGTTAACGGCGACTCTTGTTTTGGATAAGTATTAATCATGGAGGTTTGTATGCCGTGCCTTCGCAGAACCCTGATGAGTTTTGAACATACTCTTTAAAATCAGTCTCCACTTCCCTCACTGGCCATCTAGCTACTTTTATTACCTTCCTTAAAACTGTTTCAGTAAATATTCGCTTGAGGGTAGGCCGAGAGCATATTATGTTGCTGATTTAAAATGGATGACTGGATTTACGCTTGGCGATGCCCACGCTACAAGTAGAGTCTACCGAGAGGTAACAGGATGAACAATAAAGCAGCGCCGCAGCAGTTGGCGTCGACAGAGCAAGACACACAACCGTTGAACGACAGCCGGTATGAAGATTTGCCACACAGTGAGTTCCTGCAATTCCCTAAAGAGGAGCAAGACCGGCTCAATAAGCTACGTCAGCAGCGGGTGCGTGAGGCACCCACCCTTTATGAGTGGGATATTAAGGTAGCGACCGTGTATGGCATAGGGTGGCTCGTTGTCATTATTCCCTGCGGGATAATGGTGCTGATTGGCTTGGTGGCGCACTGGTATGAGTCTGACCAATGGTATGGTTTTTTTTTCATGGCATTGATTTTTGCGCCATTTATCCGCTACCTCTGGTTGGCCGACAAACAGTACCATTATCGGCTCACCACCGAGGGTTTAGTTACTACCTATCATGACGCGATTCCGGATGCAGCCTACGCGGTAGTGCGGGGGCTGGCTTGGTTTGGAGTGGTGGTTTGTATTGTCGGGGTGGCTTTTTTAGGCCCAGCAGCGCTGATTGGTGCAGGCGGAATGGCTCTGGGGGCATTTTTCTTTACTGGTTTTAAAAATGTAGAGACTACTTACGAGAGACCTGTAAAAAATGGGCATCGTCATTTGATTAAGGTAACGCGGAATCGTCCATTTATTGCCTGCCAATCGGATGTACTAACAATGGGCTTACGTGCAAGTATTCGTCTTCATTGCCCATTGGATAAGATGCACACTATCTTGTCATTACTGATGACGCAGTTACCTGATTCTGAAATCCGTGTATTTAAAAATGAGCGCGTGTTAGATGGCGTACCATTTGCGTCATTTGAGTCAGGCGAACCAGCCCAACTATCAGATTTTTCCCCTGAGAATACCCAGCCCAGTTAACATTTTTTCTCGCGCCGATTATTGGCGCGAGATTCGATGTTCATCAGTGGCTGCTTTGCCACCAAGATGCTAACAGGCCTTATAGCGGCAAGATCGTCAAGGGCGAGAAGACATTAAGTACGAGCTGTGTGGGTAGGTTAACGATGACCGTGCAGTCCGTAGGCACAGCAAAGGAATAGCTATATGAATAAGAGAGCAGCGCCGCAGCAGTTGGCGTCGACAGAGCAAGAGACAAAACTGTTGGACGACAGTCGGTATGAAGACCTGCCGCGCAGTGAGTTCCTGCAATTACCCCAAGAGGAGCAAAGCCGGCTCAATAAGCTACGTCAGCAGCGGGTGCGTGAGGCGCCCACGCTTTATGAGTGGGATATTCGGGTGGCGACTGTCTATGGTCTATTTTGGTTAACCTTCCTGATCCCGTGTGGTTGCTTAGCACTTATAGGGTGCTATTTGCTATCTGGCGATACTAGCTTGGGTATCGGGTTAATCATCATGGCTTTAATTATGTGCTTATCTGCTCGTTACCTCTGGTTTGCAGACAAACAGTACCACTATCGGCTCACCACCGAGGGGTTAGTTACTACCTATCATGACGCTATTCCGGATGTCGCCTACGCGGTAGTGCGGGGGCTGGCTTGGTTTGGGGTGGTGGTTTGTATTGTCGGAGTGGCTTTTTTAGGCCCAGCAGCGCTGATTGGTGCAGGCGGAATGGCTCTGGGGGCATTTTTCTTCACCGGTTTTAAAAATGTAGAAACAACTTATGAGAGCCCTATAAAAAATGGGCATCGCCATTTGATTAAGGTAACGCGGAATCGTCCATTTATTGCCTGCCAATCGGATGTACGAACAATGGGCTTACGCGCAAGTATTCGTCTTCATTGCCCATTGGATAAGATGCACATTATCTTGTCATTACAGATGACGCAGTTACCTGATTCTGAAATCCGTGTATTTAAAAATGAGCGGGTGTTAGATGGCGTACCATTCGCGTCATTTGAGTCAGGCGAACCTGCTCAACTGTCAGATTTTTCCCCTGACAATAACCTGCCTAGTTGAATAAAGCGTGGACACTTAACAATAATGGCGCGGTAGTTAACTTCCTACTATATAGGTGGTTTTTCTGCTGCATCCTCGTTTAGTTTAGATTTTTTTTAACCATTTATCTCTATTGTTGCTGTTGCCGCGGTGTCTGGCGTGCCTTCTCTGAATGATAAAAGAGTGGTTGGCGATGATGCCTATTTAGAGAACAACGCGATGATTGAATCAGAATAAAAGTTGTATATACCTTCAAAATACAAAAAGCCCCGATAGCGTTGCTATCGAGGCTTTTATATCAATTACATAAAGCGAGCTGGTTGTATAGCGCTAGCCATTACAGGCTGTAGTACATTTCAAACTCAAGTGGGTGAGTTGTACGTGCTACGCGCTCAGCTTCTGCTGTTTTCAGTACGATATAAGATTGGATGAAATCTTCACTGAACACGCCGCCTTTAGTCAGGAACTCATGATCAGCTTGCAGGTTTTCAAGGGCGTTTTCTAATGACGTTGCCACTTGTGGGATTTCAGCCGCTTCTTCTGGAGGCAGATCGTACAGATCTTTGTCCATCGCTTCACCTGGGTGGATCTTGTTTTGGATACCGTCAAGACCGGCCATCAGCAGCGCTGCGAAACCTAAGTATGGGTTTGCATGTGGATCTGGGAAACGCGCTTCGATACGACGGCCTTTAGGGCTTGGTACCACTGGAATACGGATTGATGCAGAGCGGTTACGGGCAGAGTAGGCCAACATAACAGGTGCTTCAAAGTGTGGCACTAAACGTTTGTAAGAGTTAGTGCTTGGGTTAGTGAAAGCGTTCAGCGCGCGAGCGTGCTTGATGATACCACCTATGTAGTACAGAGCCGTTTCACTTAAACCCGCGTATTTGTCGCCAGCGAACAAGTTAACACCGTCTTTCGCCAGAGATTGGTGAACGTGCATGCCGCTACCGTTGTCGCCAACGATGGGTTTAGGCATGAAAGTCGCCGTCTTACCGTAAGCGTGTGCCATGTTGTGCACTACGTACTTCAGAATTTGGATTTCATCCGCTTTTTTAGTTAACGTGTTGAAGCGAGTTGCGATTTCGTTTTGACCCGCAGTCGCCACTTCGTGGTGATGCGCTTCAACCACTTGACCCATTTCTTCAAGCACTAAACACATAGCGCTACGTAGGTCTTGTGATGAGTCAACCGGTGCAACTGGGAAGTAACCGCCTTTAGTGAATGGACGGTGACCTGTGTTGCCGCCTTCGTAGCTAGTGCCTGAGTTCCAAGCCGCTTCTTTAGCGTCGATCTTAACGAAACAACCTGACATGTCAGTACCGAAACGGACATCATCAAATAGGAAGAATTCTGGTTCTGGGCCAATCAAAACAGTATCAGCGATACCAGTAGAGATTAGGTAAGCTTCTGCTTTTTTAGCAATTGAACGTGGATCACGGTCATAACCCGTCATAGTACCTGGTTCAAGAATGTCACAACGGATCAGTGCTGTGGTTTCTTCGGTGAAAGGATCCAGTACGAATGTCGTTGGATCTGGCATCAGTACCATGTCTGATTCGTTAATGCCCTTCCAACCTGCGATAGAAGAACCGTCAAACATTTTGCCGTCTTCGAAGAAATCAGCATCTACCTGATGAGAAGGAATAGATACGTGCTGCTCTTTACCTTTAGTGTCGGTAAAACGTAAATCAACGAACTTAACTTCTAATTCTTCAAGTTGCTTTAAAACTGATTCAACTGACATTCTCAAGCCTCCGGTAGGGTAAAGGGATGCCCCTTCTATAATCTTTTAACTCAAGTTATTTATCTTGAGCCAAACTTACGAGCGATAAAGCGATATCCATGCCAATAATTTAACTAGCTGATTAACATGGTTTAAAATCTTTGTTGCACTTAATTGGATTCGTGTTTGCACCACTATGGTGCTTTTGGCTGTGGCATTTTGGTGCATCAATCCATTTTGGTGCGCACTGAATTGATTCATGCAAACCTAGGCTGGGATCCAAAGTAATAACATGCACTGCTTATGTGGCAGTGAGATGGCAGTGACGCCTTGGCTCACATTAGTCCCATAAGGACAGCAGCACTGAATCTAGCACATCTTTTCAGCACAGAACTGGACTATTTCTCTGGGCTGTTTCGCCGCCGCAAAATTGTCATAAAACCACGCTAGTCTGTCCAACTATGCCACGCATTCTCAATCCAATAGTGGTTTATTATCATATTATTAGGAAAGAGTTCGTTCTCATGTGCGAAATGTCTTTGCTGTTCACAGACCAAGTGAATCAATGATGCGTAATAAAGGTATAGCGTGACAATGAAGTGAGTCTTAAAGACATTCAGTTTTCGCGGTCATAAACGCCAATATGAATGCTCAGTTAAATGTACGCTAGAATTTATTGCTGTTTCTCGGCGAGATGATTTCATCGCGGTGACATCAATTTTAATTGATGTTTAAATCAGCAGAAATTGTTTGCGTCTAGAGTATGAAAAATAGCAAATTCAGCTGCTTAACTCGGATTTTCCCTACTAATATGGCAATTGAACAGTGCTTTAACTGTGGCGGTAGAGGATTTCACTCAATGGAATATTGGCAGGAATTACCCAAGGATCGGCGGATTGTTTTATAAGTGTTCAAAAATAATCCTGTGCGCCAAGGCCGCTCTGGAGTAGAATGGCACGCTTTTTATTGTGGCGGATCGAGCTAGATCGCCATAACGAATTACTGAAATATCCCTATTTTTGTTTGATGGTAAGAGGTTTATCCGTGCTAGAGAATTTACGTAACATCGCCATTATTGCACACGTTGACCATGGCAAAACGACCCTGGTAGACAAGTTGCTGTCACAGTCAGGCACCCTTGCAACCCGAGGAGAAGCCACTGAGCGGGTGATGGACTCCAACGATCTTGAAAAGGAACGTGGGATCACGATTCTGGCAAAGAATACTGCCATCAAGTGGAACGACTACCGTATTAACATCGTTGATACCCCAGGCCACGCCGATTTCGGTGGTGAGGTTGAGCGTGTTCTGTCTATGGTTGACTCAGTATTATTGCTGGTTGATGCTGTTGACGGTCCAATGCCACAAACTCGCTTCGTAACGAAGAAAGCGTTTGCTCAAGGCTTAAAGCCAATCGTTGTTATCAACAAGATTGACCGTCCAGGTGCACGCCCAGATTGGGTTATCGACCAAGTATTCGACCTGTTCGACAACTTAGGCGCAACCGACGAGCAGTTAGATTTCCCAATCGTTTACGCTTCTGCGTTAAACGGTTTTGCAACTTTAGATCCGGATGTAGCGAGCGATGATATGACGCCGCTGTTCCAAACTATCGTTGAAAAAGTATCTTTCCCAGATGCTGACGCCGAAGGTTCGTTCCAGATGCAAATTTCGCAAATCGACTACAACTCATACGTGGGTGTTATCGGTATCGGCCGCATCAAGCGTGGTAGCGTTAAAACTAACCAACAAGTGACCATTATTGGCGCTGATGGCAAAACTCGTAACGGTAAAATGGGCCAAGTATTAGGTTACATGGGTCTAGACCGTACTGAAGTTGAAATTGCTAACGCGGGCGACATCGTTGCTATCACAGGTTTAGGCGAGCTGAAAATTTCTGACACTATCTGTGCCGTTGGCGCAGTAGAAGCAATGCCTGCTTTGACTGTTGATGAACCCACTCTGACCATGACTTTCCAAGTTAACACTTCACCTTTTGCTGGTAAAGAAGGTAAGTATGTGACTTCACGTAACATTCTGGAACGTCTGCAAACAGAATTAGTCCACAACGTGGCACTGCGTGTTGAAGAAACAGAAAGTCCAGATCGCTTCCGCGTATCTGGTCGTGGTGAATTGCATTTATCAATCCTGATTGAAAACATGCGTCGTGAAGGTTACGAGTTAGCCGTATCACGTCCAGAAGTAATTCTGAAAACCATCGACGGTGAACTGTGTGAACCATATGAGACGTTGACTGTTGACGTTGAAGAAGAAGATCAAGGCACAGTGATCGAGAAGTTAGGTACCCGTAAAGCTGAAATGAAAGACATGCAGCTTGATGGTAAAGGTCGTGTACGTATCGACTTCATCATCCCAAGCCGTGGTTTAATCGGTTTCCAAACTGAATTCTTAACTGCGACTTCTGGTACTGGTCTAATCTACCACTCGTTCGACCATTACGGTCCACACAAAGGTGGCGATATCGGTCAACGCGCTAACGGCGTATTGATCTCTAACGCTACTGGTAAGGCTCTGACCTTCGCACTGTTTGGTCTACAGGATCGCGGTCGTCTCTTTATCGGCCATGCCGCTGAAGTATACGAAGGCCAAGTAGTTGGTATCCACGCTCGCTCAAACGATCTGACAGTTAACTGTCTGAAAGGTAAGCAGCTGACCAACATGCGTGCTTCTGGTACTGACGAAGCTCAAGTACTGACTACGCCAATCACCATGACACTTGAGCAAGCGCTTGAGTTCATCGATGATGACGAATTAGTTGAAGTAACGCCTAAGAACATTCGTGTTCGTAAGAGACACTTGACTGAAAACGATCGTAAGCGCTTTAACCGCGCTTAATGATCGTCTGACTCGCCATTAAGGTGGGTCAATCGGTTTAAAAAGCCCTGCATAGGAAACTATGTGGGGCTTTTTGTTGGGAGTTATTTGGTCATGGGCATATCGATACTTTGCGCTATGGAGCTGATGTGAAGTTTTATTCGTTACATCGCTAAAAGCTTAGTGCTTGCAGCATATATTCTCTGAAGCACTGCGGGCTCTGCTCAACGTTGTAACTCTGTTGTTCTGTGATGAGAAGATAGAGTA
Organism: Shewanella sp. N2AIL; assembly: GCF_022690845.1. Lineage (NCBI taxonomy): Bacteria > Pseudomonadati > Pseudomonadota > Gammaproteobacteria > Alteromonadales > Shewanellaceae > Shewanella > Shewanella sp. N2AIL. The sequence goes on from NZ_JALBYT010000025.1 coordinate 58,309, forward strand.
TGCCGGTGATTAGTTAAAAATGCTGAATCTTAAGATCCTGTATTACTCCTCATTCATCACCCGTATGCAATTGCGGCCTGCTGATTTTGCACGGTAAAGCGCGGCATCGGCCTGGCGAACTAACTCTAAAGGGCTTTGTTGGTTTGAGGGTTGCAGATAAGCGACTCCTGCGCTGGCGGTCACAATACCAAGGTCGGTATTCGCATGTGGAATGGCAATGGCTTGGATTAACTGATGAATATGCTGCGCTGTGTCGAGTGCCGTTTGTTTGTCGATATTGGGCAACAGAATGACAAATTCCTCACCACCGTAGCGAGCCACGAGTTCGCCGGCCCTGCGGCCCGATTGGGATAAAGTACTGGCCAGTTGTTTAAGGCAATCATCGCCGGCGAGGTGGCCATAGTGATCGTTAAATTGTTTGAAGTGGTCAATATCGAGCATGATGAGGGCCAGTGATGAGTTGCTCCTTTGTCCTCGGCTCCACTCCGTTTGTAACATCATGTCAAATAGGCGGCGGTTGCCGATATTGGTTAAACCATCGGTATTGCTGAGTATTTCGAGTTGCCTATTAGCTTCTGCCAGCTCACAGGTTCGTGCCTTGATCATGGATTCAAGTTCGACATTACGCTCTTCTAATCGCTCTATCGGGTAAATCTCTCCCTTGTGGGCTAAGCCGTAGGGGATGGATATGCCACTGTGGGCAATCATCCAGTCTTTGTGTTCTAGACGAAATATCAACACTAGCCGTGCTGTCTCGCGGGAAAGCATGGGATTAGGGATAGGTAAGTGGATATGAAAAAAGGCAGTCACAACCACGAGGTTATCGGCAAGATCTTGTAAGGAGAGAGCTAACATTTCGATATGGATCCGCTCAGGCACTTGTGCAAAGTCCTGCCGAGTGATCCGCACCCATTCTTCCCTGTCGGTGACAAGCTGGTCACTACTGCCAGCATAGCCGCTAAAGTTCTCACTAAAGCGGTGGGTTAGCCTGTCATCACGGGAGGAATACATCTCAATATATTCGTCAAATAACGAACGGATCAGTTGCTGTCGGTTGGGTCGCATAGGCTAGCTCCGTGATGGAACATAAAACCACTTATCTGGTACTCGCATAGGAATAGTATCAGCGATAAAATCGAGTGGTTGCCTGATTGTAGTCAATGTTATGACTTATATATTAAAAATACTGCAGATAGTGATGTAAGCCATTATCTGCAGTGTACTTCGTCAGATTAGCGGTGTTTTGAATGCACTACTTAACCCAAGTATTGTTCAAAACTGCTTGTTGCGAGAGTTGAAATTCAAGTTTTAGCTGTTCTGCATACTGAGGAGCTTGATTCTCAATAAAATCTGCATTATCGCTCTCTGATATGATTTTATCTCCAGCAATTAAAAAATTACCCGAGTTGGTAAATGCACCAAGTAAGTCACCTTTTACAACAATGCTATAGGGTTTTCGTTCCCTATAAAGAGAGCGACCAACTGATGCGAACTCGTCATTAAAGCCGAGTAAATCAAAAGCTGTAGGTAAAATATCTAGTTGGCTTGCAAGTATTTTATGCCGTTTAGGAGTTATGTTTTGTCCAGGACGGTAAATCCATAACGGAATATGGAACGCACTTTCTAAGCCCGGATTTTTCGTGTTGAACAAAGTATGATCTGCCAAAATCATAAAGGTCGTATTTTCGTACCAGTCCTGTTTTGATGCTTCTGCAAAAAATGCTTTAAGAGCTTCATCTGTATATCTAACAGTGTTCAAAAAATCTGTAAATGTATCTTGCCCATATGGATAAACCTGTAAGTGCTTCGGTGTTTCGACATAGGGCATATGGGTGGTGCCTGTAAACGAAAAGCTAATAAATGGCTGCGTTTTTTTGTTTGCTAATTCGAGTGTTTTCATCAACATCTCATAATCCCAACCAAATTGTGCGCCATCAGGATCGGGATAATCTGTTCGTGTTATCGGGATATCACTGCGTCCAAGATATTGCTGAAAACCGGCATAGTTGGCTATTGAATCTAAACGAATCGAGTCACGTTTTGAGCTTTGCAGCATTTGGGTTTGATAGCCATGGGCTTGAGCAATATTACCAATTTTTGTTAGTCGTGATAATTCCAGGCCACCTCCGATATAACCAACACTCTCAAGGGGCGGCAAGCCAAATAAGCTCGCTTGAACGCCTAAGTTACTACGCTGAGCAGCGGCATAGAAATTATCATAAACCTCAGCTTTTTTTGACAACTCATCTAAGAATGGGGTTACTTTATAGTCTGAACCCGATAATCCATCAATATAAGCATAACTTAATGCTTCAACCAAAATGATAACTAAGTTACGACCATTAGGTGTATTCTCTGGGAATTGACTTAAGAATGGGTATTTATATGCTTCATCTTCTGTTTTATTGAGATGTTGTTTAATTTCTTCTGAACTAAAGAAATTATAATCGGTACGCTTAAAAATTTGAGTGGTACCTTTACCGCCAGTGTAAATACCATTTAAGATTAAATTTGCTTGTTGTTCACTTTGGTTTTTATAAGCATCGATAATACCAAGTGGCTTACCCTGTAAATTTAATCCCCGTAGGAATAATATCAAAACTGGGATAGCGATAATAAATACGCTGATTTGTGATGCGAGAGTTCTATGCTTTTGATTATTGTGGAAAAAAAATTGATATTTCTTTATTAGAAAAATAATTGCTAGAATAATGATAGCAAAGCTTAATATCGTTAATGCTAAATGATCTTTCACCAAAAATGGTAATACGAAAGATGTTTCAGTCATTAATAATGGTAGATCGCTAAATGTGTGTCTATTTACTACACCAAAATAAATGAAGTCTCCTATAAGTGCTAGCGTAGACAGCAATAGCATAATTAAACCAAGCTTTAAGCCCATTCCTTTGATGAACGTTGCAATACGACCACTTCCTGGTACTAATATTAGCAATGTAGGTATGAGCATGACGTAGCCTGTTGTCATGATATCAAAGCGAAATGATGTAAATATCACCGTGAGTAAATCGAGAGTTTCCTTATAATAATCGCGATATACAATATAATTCGCTATGCGAGAACAATTTAAAATGAATAGCATGGAAATATATAGAAACAACACGCTGCGAAATTTACTCTGTTTCATACGATAAAATTTTCAATGACAGTTTAAGGAGGCGCATAATAACACACCACCTTAGACTAGTTCAAAAGCAAACCTATACCCAGCTAATGCCCCACTCTATCTATCACTTGGATCAGTTCCATGCGGATATTGTCGGGTGTTTGGCTATGCCAGAAACCCGCTAAGTACGCGCCCAACGGCAGAATAAATAATGCGATTAGCACTAATGCCAGTAATCCCTTGTGGCCGAGTCTGTGGCCGGATTTAAGTCCTAGGCCAAGGGCGGCAGATTTTGGACAAGCGGCGACGCAGCGCATACAGGCTTGGCATTCGTCACTGCGAACCGTGGTTTTGGTGTGCACTATGATGTTTGCTGGGCAGGCGCGGCTGCACTTGTCACATTTCATTCCTTTTGCTTCGATAAGGCAGTGCTGAGTATCACGGCGGATTTTTAAGGGACTCGCAAAACTTAAGATCCCGAGCATGGCACCATAAGGGCACAAGTAACGGCAGAATCCCTGACGGCGCCATGCGGCTAAGGCAAGGATCAACGCAAACACTAATAAAGTAATTAGACTAGGTGTTAGGAAGAACAGTGCCATCTTCAAGTCGGCAATCTTATGATAATTACCTTCGAGATAATTAGGAATCGATTGTGCTGGCATACCAATCACTATGTAACAGAGTCCAAGCAACAATAGATACTTGAGCATACGTAGTGGCCAATCGAGCCAAGCGGGTGGTGTTAGTTCTGATTTAATAAAGCGTTTTCTAAAGGCATACAGATATTCCCCTGCCAAACCTAATGGGCAAGCCCAACCACAAAATGCTCGCTTGCAGAGTAATCCTGTGAGTAATACCGCAGCTAACATCACCGCCGCCGCAGGATGGGTTTGATCCCATAAATTCAGACTGACAATGGCCTTAAGCTCAATACCGCCAGCAATCGGCAGGAAAGCATCGACCACATCGGGGCGCATGAGCCAAGGTGTAATCCCTTGCTTAAGCAGTATGGTGTTGATTGTGTATTGCACGGCAACCAGCAAAAGCGATAGCGCTAAGACATGCTGAGTGCCTTCCCGCAGGGTGTTGATTTTAATCTCACCCTTGAAGGAATCTGGCGCAAATTTATGCCCCAGTAATGTCAACGGCAGCGCAATAATCAGTCCGAGTGCCAATGGCCAGTAAAGGCTAATCGCGACGGCGCCGACGCTGAGTAACAGTGTGGCGACAGCGCCCCATTTCTGGCCGCTCCAATAGCTGAGTGAGGCGAGATACATGAGTGCCAACATCAGGGTGAGTGATTCGATAAAAGTCATAGTGATGAATACAGCAAATGAGTAACGAGTACAGTGTCTGAGTGATGAGCTGATGATAAGTTTTTGAGTACTAAATGAAATTGTGCGGCAGGTCTAAGATTGGTGCTATCAATCCACTAAAGCGCGCCATAGCTCACAAAGCTAAGTGTTTTGGGCTTGCACAAATAAAGTATGGCTTGCAGGGACAGCGAGCGAGGTCACACAAAGCATAAAAAGCCCCAGCAATTTAGTATGCTAGGGCTTAGGAGTTAAGTAGCAGCTTTGGTTCAACTTTTTGATTTTTCTAGTGACTCGATAAATTTGTTCGACTCGTTAATCGATTTGTTCATCTCTTTAATCAGGCCCGAAATATCGGTTTGCAGGCTGGCAAATTCGCCTTTGATCGCACCAATGGCTTGGGCGTTCAAGTTATGCTTGAGATACAGCATGTTGTCTTTCATGGCGGTGAGGATGGGCGGCATTTTTGATTCGGCGCGGTGCATGCTTTTGATCAATTGTTCGTAGGCGCGGCGGGTTTCTTTGAGCTTAGCTTCACTGTTACGGCGCAGGCTGGCTTTGCTGATCTCGCCAATTTCATCTTGCCACTCATCGAATAACGCTTCGGCCACATCTTCAACTTTCTTGATGCGGTTGCTGACGTTGTCTGCGGCGCTTTGGGCTGACTCGTATTCATCCTTGGCCTTGTTATAGGCTTTTTCTAGGCTGCCGCCATCGTGATTGAGCAGGGCTTGCATCTCTTCGAGGGCCGAGCTGAACTCTTTTTGGGCGTCCTCTTGGGATTCTTTCGCGTCTTTAACTCTGTCGACCATAATATCGCGTTTATGGTAACCGACCTTTTCCATCGCACCGTAATAGGCGCTTTGGCAACCACTGAGCAGGAGGCATGCGGCAATCAGGCCTGAAGTTATCAGTCTTTTCATTGGGTATTCCGTCACTGAGTGAATTGAAATTAATCGGCCTTAAATCGGGCCGCATCGATAATGCTCCACAGATGAAAGATAGCACCTATTACCGCGGGCACAATTAGCCACCAGAGGGCATAACCCACCACTGTGATAATGAAAAATAACAGTGCGGCCATAATGCGGCCTTGCAATAGTTGGCCTAACCCAGGGAAAAATAGGCTAGCAATAGCGGAAATAACGTTACCCGCAGATCCTTGTTGAGACATCAATTCACTCCTTAGACTTGTAAATTAAGTGTTTATTGTACGAAGATAACGAGTCTATACCAACAGAATCAAGAGAAACCCGTGACTAAGAAGATAGAACTGGCACAAATTCGCGTCTTATTCCTCGGGATCTGGCACTTCCTGCTGCATTTAAGGCGGCGTTTAGTGGAAGATCAGATCAATATTCGCGCCGGACACTTGGCCTATGTCACGCTATTGTCACTCGTGCCTATGGTGGCCGTGACTATGTCTATGTTGTCGGCTTTTCCGGTGTTTAAAGGCATTCGTGGGCAGATAGAAGGCTTTGTTTACGAAAACTTTTTACCCGCTGCTGGCGACACAGTGCAAGTGTATATCAATGAATTTGTTGGCAATGCGTCTAAGGGCACAGCCGTGGGGATCGCGGCCTTAGTAGTGGTTGCCATTATGCTGATTTCCGCCATCGACAAATCACTCAATAACATTTGGCGCACTAAAGAGAAGCGTTCCGTGGTGGTCGCATTTTCTATGTATTGGATGGTGCTAACGTTAGGGCCGGTATTGGTCGGGGCGAGTTTGGTCGCATCTTCCTATGTGATTTCACTAAAGGTGTTTGAAGCTGAAGCTTTATCGGGCATGTTGCCTATTTTTATTGCGCGTTTGCCCATGCTGTTTTCAGTTGCGGCATTCTTGCTGTTGTATATGGTAGTGCCTAATCAAAAGGTGAAGTTTCTACATGCACTATTAGGGGCGATTGTCGCCGCAATCTTGTTTGAGTTAGGTAAAAAAGCCTTTGCCTTGTATGTGACTCAGTTTCCGAGCTACGAAGCTATTTATGGGGCTTTAGCCGTGATCCCTATTATCTTTGTCTGGGTGTATTTATCGTGGATGATAGTATTACTCGGCGCGGAAATTACCGCGGCTATGCCAGAGTATTTAGATTATGAGTCGAGCTCCGATGAGGATGAAACGGATCTGGATGGTAAGCCTTTACAAGACTGCCAAGATAATCAGCCTGTAACCTTAACGTCGGCAGAGGTGACGGCACTCAAGGCCGTGGCGAAATCGGAATAACATCCCTAAACGGTTAAGTAATGGCGATAACACTTAATGCCTGAATCAGTGCTTGAATCCTTTCCCCCTTTTATCCGCCGCGACTGGTTTAGCGTTGGCAATGGTCAGCAATTACATCTTGCACAATACGGAAATCCTCAAGGTATCCCGCTGTTATATTTGCACGGTGGTCCGGGAGCGGGTTGTGATATCGGTGATTTAGCTTTATTTAATGGCGATCAATATTGGATCTTGCTGTTAGATCAACGAGGTTCTGGGCAATCCTTGCCCTTTGGCGATTTAGCCCATAATCATCTTAATGGTTTGATCTGCGATATGGAGGCGATTCGCCTCGCGTTAGGTATTGAGCGCTGGTGTTTAGCGGGCGGCTCCTTTGGGGCCACATTAGGCTTAATTTACAGCGGATTATTTCCCGAACGGGTGATAGCGCAAGTGCTGTGGGCGTTATTTATTCCGTCTAAAGAAGGCATAGATTGGCTCTATGGCGCTGACGGCGCGGCAACATTGCAACCAGCGGCTTATCGACTCTTCAGTGGCAATGCGTCCGTAGCACCATCGCTGACTGAACTTCTGGATTCATACCATCAAGGTTTGGCATCGGCCGATGAAAACCTGCGGCACCATTTTGCGCGGCGTTGGGTTCAGTGGGAGCTAAAGCTCGCGGGGGCGAGATTGGTGTTGCCAAGACAGTTACCTGACCCAGTATTAGCGTTAGCGGATATCGAATTGCACTTTGCTCGGCATGCTTACTTCAATGCCATGAGTGTGTTGCAACGCGTGACGCCTAGGGTGAAGGCGCGTAGTGTGTTATTGCAAGGAATGCAGGATGCGATTTGCCCAGCGGCGCTATTGCGCGATTTTTTGGCTGGGTTAGAGCATGCTATTACGATTCAATCTGTTGCCGACGGCGGACATATGCTCAATAGCGAGTCGTTGTTTTTGGCGGTCACAGCAGAAATCCATGCTATGTGGTCGTGGATACATCAAAGGGAAATACAATGAAAACATTGCTCATCAGTGCCAGTTTACTCGGATTAACTGCCTGTGCCGCCACGGCGCCCTCGCAAACCAGCGCGATTGACCCTGTGGTGGCTCAGGAGACCGTGAGTGCGCCCGTCGCGCCCAAAGTCGTTGAACTGGGTGGACTAACCAATGACGCTGCCGCTGAGCGCTTGTATCAAGCGTTGATTAACGCTAACTACTTGGCCACCAAGGTTGCGCCAACTAAAGTCGCGGTGCAGTTTGGTAATAACCAGTTTTTGCTTGAGCCGAGTATTAATTCTGCGGGCATTGACCGTATTTTAATGAATCGTTTCTATGCCGTGCATCCGCAACTACAGGCTAGCCAAGAGCTGCCTGTGGTGATTGGCACTTTGAATCAAAAGCTTAATTTTGCCAAGTTTGTGTTGCTGGACCAAGGCGCGGTGATCCAAATACAAGGCACTGTCACCTTTGCCGACCATGTTGAAATTGAAGAGTTACGCCGTTTTATGCTGTGGACCAATGGCGGTTTGGCACAAGTCGTGCAATCCTTGCCAGATGGTATCGATCAATATATTCGTCCTATTCCGCTCATGCAGCAAATGGTTCCCGTTAAGCCTTAATCTAAAAAGGAAAAGTTGTGATTGCGTTAATTCAAAGAGTGAGCCGCGCCAGTGTGGTTGTCGATAATCAAACCATAGGTGCAATCGATAAGGGCCTGTTGGTTCTGCTGGGCGTCGAGCAGCAGGATACCCGCGAGAAAATGGAAAAACTGGCAACTAAAGTGATGAGTTATCGCGTGTTTTCCGATGAGAATGGCAAGATGAATCTCAACCTAGAGCAAGTCGGTGGCTCTTTATTAGTGGTGTCGCAATTTACCTTGGCTGCCGATACGGGCCGCGGTCTGAGACCGAGTTTTTCGGGCGCAGGTACGCCAGATCAAGCCTTGGCACTCTATGAAGAGTTTGTCGCATTTTGCCGCGCTAAGGGCGTGACCACAGAAACCGGACAATTCGGCGCTGATATGCAAGTGTCCTTAGTCAATGATGGCCCTGTGACTTTTAATCTGCAGGTGTAGCTTCTTATCGCGCGAGTGATTGCGTTAGTTATTGTGTTAGCTATTACATTAGCTATTAAATTAGTTATCGCGTGGTTTTTCTGGGGGATAGAGTGTTGAACTTATTCAGTGTTAGCTGTGAAGAGGGATGTATCAAGGTAAGTGCGCATGGATGAACGACTTACTCAACTACTCACTCAGTTATGCCAGACGTGGCACAGTACTATTCCTGTTAGCGAATTTATGCAGATTGCGCCACTCGATTACCGCGAAGGTGAATTTCGGGTCACGGCGCCGATAGCGCCTAATATCAATCTGCATCAGACCATGTTTGCCGGCAGCATTTATACGCTGATGACCTTAACTGGCTGGGGCGCTGTGTGGCTGAACCAGCAGTTAGCAGGCGTTGCCGGTGACATAGTGCTCGCCGATGCCCATATTCGTTATCTCGCGCCAGTGACTTGTGATCCTGTGGTAACAGTGCAATGGCCAGATGTGGATCTCAGTCCGTTGCAAAGGGGGCGCAGAGTGAAAGTGAAGTTAGCAGTGCAATTGTATTGTGATGCTAAGCTTTGTGCGGTATTCGAAGGCCTGTATGTCAGTGCGCCGAAAGTGAGTTAATGTAAAGCGTCGCAACAACCGATAACCTTTCTAAAAAATCGAAGTGAATCTCAAATTTTATCCACTTTATTTCTTTTTTATGGGCGAATACACTAGCGTCATAGAGTTGAGATATTCCATCTGACTCTGAGTCATTTACCTATTTTCGGAGCAGATTATGTCTAAAGTCTTAATTTTAAAATCAAGCATTCTTGGCGGTTATTCACAATCTGCCGTGTTAATTGACCACTTAGCGAGCCACTGGGAAACCCAAGGCGCCGCTATCACAGTACGTGATTTAGGCGGTAAAGATGTGCTGCCTATGGTAGACGGTGAAATCGCTTCTGGTTTACGTGGTGGTGCAGAATTATCGGCACGTCAGCAAGAAATGCTCGCCTTATCAGATACCTTAGTTGCTGAATTAAAAGCGAACGATACGATTGTTATCGCAGCGCCTATGTATAACTTCACTATTCCGACTCAACTTAAAAACTGGATTGATTTCATTGCCCGCGCTGGTGTGACTTTTACTTACACTGAAACAGGTCCAAAAGGATTAGTGGAAGGTAAACGCGCTGTGTTAGTGACGACCCGTGGCGGCGCTCACAAAGATGGCCCAACGGATCACGTTGTACCTTACTTGAAAACGGTTTTAGGCTTTATTGGTATCACTAATGTTGAAGTGGTTTACGCCGAAGCGCTGAACATGGGTCCTGAAGCACACGATAAAGGCATGAGCGAAGCGAAACACAGTATCGATCAGCTGAAGGCTTAATTGTCCAATTGATTAGCTAAGTCATTTGATTTAGCTGAATAAATAATGCCAGCCTTAATAGGCTGGCATTTTTGTATGTGCATTTTAGCTAGGTTGGCAGCAGACTAAATCTTTAAGCGAACCGCCATTTATCACGCAACTAAAACCATTGGCCTTGAGGATATCGCAGCCTTTTTGCGCTCGAATACCCGCGCCACAGTAGAGCACGAAGGGATGCTGTTTATTGTCGACTTGATGCAACCACTGGTCGAGTGTTGGCAATGGCACATTAATGGCTTGGGGCAAATGACCGGAGGCAAATTCCTCCGGTGAACGCACATCAATCACCCGTGCGCCTTGCTCAATCAATTGCCAACACTTTTCGCCCGATTGACTGCCGGATAACTTAGCCAGTAAAGATTGAAACATAGCATTGCTCCTACCATTAGAAAATTTTAAATAAGTTTATTCTAATGAATTGGCGAGTGCAAGCGTTGCAGATTATCGGTAGTAATGGTTTGGTCTTTGGCGTTGTTGGTACTCGAACTCTGCATTACTGGCGTTAGATAAGCTGCTACAAGCTAGATTCACTGCCTCGTTGATAGTGAATGATGTCGTGGAAGATCACGGCTTGCTCGTTTAGATTGCGATAGCCATGGGGTTTGTCGGCCGCAAATCGTACCGCTTCACCTTGCTTGAGCGTTTGCCACTGTCCATCGACTAACACTTCCATAGTGCCGCTTAATACAATGACATGTTCAGTGACGCCAGCTTCATGGGGCTCAGAAAGCCGCTCATAGTTTGGCAGCAGGGTGAGTTCAAACATCTCAAAACCAAAGCGGTCTTCAAAGGGAAACAGTGAGGCGACTAACATGCCGTCGGTGGCGGGTTGTTGGCGTAACTCGTCGGGCTTACGGAATACAGCGCCTTGGCTCTGGGGCGTGGGTTCGAGAAAGGTCGACAGTGAGATATTGAATCCACTGGCAATTTTCCACAGAGTCGCAATGGTTGGGCTAGATTCACCGCGCTCGATTTGTCCTATCATGGCCTTGCTGACGCCCGTCTCTTGGGCGGCTTTATCTAAACTCCATCCCTTTTGGTTGCGAAGTGCTTTGAGTGTGGTGGCGAGATAGCTGTTTATCGTCTGCACAATGGCCCCATCATTTTTATAAAAATTTAGTTTGTACGTTATAACGCACAGGTGTTATCTTGTCCATCTCGTACGTTATAGCGCACAACGTGGTGGCGACATCAATTGCAGAGGAAGGGAGTGGATATGTGGCGAGATGCAGGGAGTTTGTCAAAAATATCAGCCGGTTTTATTGCGGTATTGGTGGGTTATAGCAGTTCGGCTGTGATTATCTTTCAAGCGGCGGAAGCTGTGGGGGCGACATCTGCACAGATTAGTTCATGGCTGTGGGCTTTAGGTGTGGGCATGGGCGTGACCAGCATAGGATTATCGCTTTACTACAAGAATCCTATTCTAACGGCTTGGTCGACACCGGGCGCAGCGCTAATGGTGACCAGCCTAGCGGGATTGAGCGTCAACCAAGCCATAGGCGTGTTTCTGGTGAGTTCGATTTTAATCACCCTTTGCGGGGTGGCAGGCTGGATGGATAAACTGATCCGTATCATGCCGCAGTCAGTCGCTTCAGCCATGTTGGCGGGGATCCTGCTGCAATTTGGCCTAGGGCTATTTCAGGCGATGCAAACCCAGCTGAGCCTCATATTGATCATGCTGTTGGTGTTTGTCGTCGTTAAACCTTTTGCGCCGCGCTACATCATCTTGCTGACCTTGCTGGTGGGCATCTGCATGAGCTTTCAATTAGATTTACTCAAGTTAGATGCCGTTCAGTTGCAACTAGCGATGCCAGTGTGGACCACGCCTGAGTTTTCGCTGGCGAGTGTGATTGGCGTGGCGCTACCGCTGTTTGTAGTAACTATGGCCTCGCAAAATATGCCAGGAGTTGCTGCGCTGCACGGTAATGGCTACAGGCCGCCTATTTCGCCTTTGATCACGAGCACAGGGCTAATCGGGGTAATTCTGGCGCCCTTTGGCGGTTTTGCCTTTAACTTATCCGCCATCACAGCGGCTATCTGCATGGGGAAAGAGGCGGATCCGAATCCAGCGACCCGTTACTGGGCGGCAGTGTGGGGCGGGGTGTTTTACTTTATCACTGGGTTACTCGGCACCACTGTGGTCGGCCTGTTTTCCGCTTTCCCGAAGGAATTAGTACTGGCCATCGCTGGATTAGCGCTGCTTGGCACTATCGCCAATAGCCTTACCGCCGCATTAGCTAAAACCGAAGATCGCGAAGTAGCGGTGATCACTTTCTTGGTCACGGCATCAGGTTTTAGTGTGCTGGGCATCGGCAGCGCATTTTGGGGGCTGTTGCTTGGGTTTATTATCCATTGGTGGAACGGGCACAGAACTGCATCAGTAGTTAAGCGAGCGAATACTTAACTGCAGCAAAGCGCCTTAGAGATGAATTTCAAAGACTAAGGCGCATGTTTTTTAGATTTTCTTTGTCATAAACACGCTATTGGGGTCGAGTTGGTAGCCGTCGAAGGGGCCACAGATTTGAAAACCAAATTTGCTGTAGAGCAGGCGAGCGGGGTTGAAGAAGTCCATCGAACCTGTCTCTAGACTCAGACGTTTGACGCCAGCGCTTCTGGCATCGTTAATCAAGTGCTGCAATATTTTAGACGCTATACCTTGCTGCTTATAGGGCGCGGCAGTGCGCATGGATTTGATCTCGGCGTGCTCGGCATCTAACCATTTTAGTGCACCGCAGCCCGCTAAATTATTGCCATCCCACAGGGTCCAAAAGCGAATATTGGACTGACGCAGGCCATCAAGATCTAATGCGTGAACGCTTTCAGGCGGTGAAGTTGCTCGCATATCGTCGAGGTGTTCTGTTAAAAGTGCTGCAATTTCAGGCCCTTTTAGATCATCTAGTATAATTTTCATCGTCTTTCTCAAGATTGAAACTCCCTCTGTTGTTGCTTGTCCATCATAGTGTTATCGCGTTTAGTTGTTTTTAGGGGTAAACGCTGCGGTGGATAAGCAAAGGGTAGGCCAAGAGTTCTTGCTAAAGAGATGACGTTTCATCCCTTGGTTTTGATCGATAGGGCAAGCAAGGAAGGTTGTCCTTACTTTTGGACTTTTAAATAAAAATCAAAGTCGTGGGGCTTCACCCCACACCCGACCAAAAGGGGAAAAGCGCCTGTTCCCCTTTTGGATATCCCCCGGCGTCCCCAACGGAGTTGAAAGCCCCTTGGGCAATTAGCACCCTTATGCTATCGCGTCAGACGCTCGTCCCTGATTCGACTGACGCTATCTCGGCATCTGATAGGCAGGACGCCTGAATGTCGTGAAGTGCATGGATAATGGAATGGACCCATCCACTTTTAATCGGCCTCACAATGGGCCACGATGTAGTCGCTAAAACTCATCAGAAAGAGGACGGGTCCACTTATGAAGATTACTACAATTGGTTTAGATATCGCAAAGTCTGTTTTTCATGCTGTTGGTGTCGATAAAGCAGGCAAGTTAATCAAAAAGAAAATGCTTAGACGCAAGGACTTACTTCCCTTTCTTGCTCAAATTGAGCCGTGCCTGATTGTGATGGAAGCCTGTGGTGGAGCAAATCACTGGGCCAGAGAATTTGAGCTGTTGGGCCATAACGTCAAGCTAATCGCACCTCAATTTGTGGTGCCTTTTCGGCAAGGTAATAAAAATGACTACAACGATGCGCTAGCCATCGCTGAAGCTGCGCAGCGACCCAACATGCGGTTTGTAAAACCCAAAAGCGTCGCGCAACAAGATGTACAACTGCTTCACCGTATGCGTGAGCGTTTAAACAAACAATCAACCGCCTTAATCAATCAAGTCAGAGGGATGTTAGCGGAATACGGCATTGTGATAGCCAAAAGTAAATCGGCTTTTAAAGTACAGCTCCCAGATATTTTAGCGGATGAAACCAATGCGCTGACCACCAAAGGTCGGGCCATTTTTTATCAGTTATATGAAGAGTTTAGTGATATAGAAAAACGGCTTAAGGGTTGTGATGCACAAGTGCTCACTGAAATTAAGTGTCCCGTCCTGAAATACGTTGACATAAAGAGGACTTCTTTATGACAACATCAATTAACTCAAGCCGTAAGCGCACACAACGAGATTACACCTTAGCCTTTAAATTAGGCGTTGTAGAGCGTGTTGA
>NZ_JALBYT010000026.1:0-72079 GCF_022690845.1 Shewanella sp. N2AIL
TCTTGTTTTATCTTGTTAAAGAGCAACTCAACCTCATAAGAGAAGGTGAGTACCACACTGAGCGCCGAACGCTTCCAGTTGGCTAGGGCTGCGTATTCTACGCATTTCCCGTTTCGCGTCAAGGAGTTTTTTCAACTTCTTGCTGCGATTGAATTAAGTGCCATTCTCAACAGAGAGTAAGCCATTCAATTCAACGTAACTCGTCAGCTTGCTTTCGCTGTCTGCCGTGTCAGTGGATGCGCATTATAGGGAGCAGGAGATTTTGTGCAAGGGCTTTTTGTAGGAAAATAACGATTAAGGGTTTAGACGTTTACTTATCAAACGATACGTATAAAAAAGGGGCTAAAAAGCCCCTTTATCTCGATTAAGTCTGGCAATATTTATGAGTCTCACTCAATTAGATCATCATAAATACTGTTATCTATGGACTAAAGAAGCGAGATTCTTGCTCAACTTCGACTTCTTCACCGTCGATATGAGTTTTCACTTTTATCTCGATGTTAGTAACTGAACGAGAAAGCTCAACCGGATCAACCCCAACGCTAATGGGTAACGTTAATACTTCGCCACCCGCAATAGTGACCGAAGTCGGACCGTACCATTTATAGTTGTCCAATCCTTCGACACTCATAGTGTATTCATGGGATTGTTCTGTCTTATTAAGAATCTTCAAGGTGAATGTGTTTTCAATCAAACCTTGGTTGTTCTCTCTATAGAGCTGGTTACGATCACGAATGATGTCCATACGTACTGGTGCTATGGTCGCACTGGAGTATATGAAGACTAATATCATCGCCATCAATACCACGCCATAACCGACAAGCTTAGGTCGCAGCACTTTTTGCTTTATACCTTCTAACTTGTTCTCAGTGGTATAACTGATAAGTCCTTTCTCGTAACCCATACGATCCATAGTTTGGTCACAGGCATCGATACAAGCGCCGCAGTTAATACACTCATATTGCAGACCGTTACGAATGTCGATCCCGGTAGGACATACCTGCACACACAAGTCACAGTCGATACAATCGCCAAGCCCTAACTCTTTAGGGTCATCTTTGCGTGAGCGCGGACCACGGGTCTCACCACGTTTAGTATCGTAACCCACGATAAAAGTATTCTTATCGAACATGGCCGCTTGGAAACGCGCATAAGGGCACATGTGGATACACATGATTTCACGCATCCAACCCGCATTGCCGTATGTGGCAAGTGTAAAGAACACGACCCAGAAGTAGATACCGCCAGAAGCATTAAGCGTAAAGACGTCGACATAGACTTCACGGCTCGGCACGAAATAGGACACAAAGGTCATCGCCGTCATCAGTGAGAGCAATAGCCAAGCCGTATGTTTTGCCGTTTTACGCCAGAGTTTGTCAAAGCTCCATGGCATTTGATCTAACTTAATGCGTTTATTGCGCGCACCTTCAAGTTTTTCCTCGAACCAGATGAACATAAAGGTCCATACTGTTTGGGGGCAAGTGTATCCACACCAAACACGGCCAAGATAGGTGGTCACAAAAAACAGCGCAAAGGCAGCGATCATAAACAACGCTGCGAGCAAGGTGAGATCCTGCGGCCAAATCGTTAAACCGAAGACGTGAAACTTTTGTTCGCCTAAGTTAAACCATACAGCTTGACGGTCGCCCCAAGGGATCCAAGGTAAAAGCAGGAAAAATAACATGGCAATCCAGCCCATGCGGCGACGTAAGCTACTCCACAAACCGTCGATTGCTCGGACATAAATCCGATTACGAGGGTTAAAGCGATCCGCTTTACTCGCATCTGGCTGGTGAATCTTAATTCGATTGGTTTTCGAATAGTCCTTGTTGTTAGATTCTGAGTTCATCGTTACAGCCTTTTACTGCTTTAATATTGGACGAAAACTAGCTTATTATACCCATATTCTTAATGGTTATTCACTTATGTTGGACTAAAAGATGAAAGGTTGGCTCATATTGGCGCTACTCGCGGGTGCTTTGTATTACTTATACACAGAAACAGATAAATTAGATGCTCCTATTGCAAAGACTGAGGCTATGGTCAAAAAAATAGAGAATAAAGTTGACTCTATGACGGGAACAAAAATCATAAAAATCGACCATAAACTGGCTAAGGTAAGAACCGACATCGTCGAGCGCTTGTCGACATTAGAACTCGAAGCCTTTAATCAGATTCCAATGACACCCGAGTCTATTGCTGACTTTAAAGGTAATTATTGCGGCACTATGGCGCCAGAACATCCAGTGTTCAGCAAGGATAATCAGCTTTATCTCTGTGATCACCTTTAACCATCACCGACTCATAGGCAAACGGGATTTTGCTATATAGCGCTAAGCTTTAGGCTTAGGTGATTGACCTTATATATGATTCCGCCTAGCCTTTGAGGCATTACAGCACAAAGGCCTATGAATCATGACCCAACAAGTATCAGACATTTTTGATCCCACCTTATGGGATGAAGTCAGTGGATTTCAATTTGACGACATCACCTACCACAGAGCCAAAGCCCACGGCACAGTTCGCATTGCTATTAACCGCCCTGAGTGCCGCAACGCCTTCCGACCTAAAACCGTTGATGAGTTATTTATCGCACTCGATCATGCGCGCCAATGGTCTGATGTAGGTTGTGTACTGCTTACGGGTAACGGTCCTTCGGCAAAAGATGGTGGCTGGGCGTTCTGTTCGGGTGGCGATCAGCGTATTCGCGGCAAAGATGGCTATAAATATGAAGGCGCCGAAGAAGGCAAAGCCGATCAAGCCAGAATGGGCCGCTTACATATATTAGAAGTGCAACGCTTGATCCGCTTTATGCCTAAAGTGGTCATCGCCGTTGTGCCGGGTTGGGCGGTAGGTGGCGGCCATAGCTTACACGTAGTATGCGACTTAACCTTAGCCTCGAAAGAACACGCGATATTTAAGCAGACTGATCCCGACGTAGCGAGCTTCGACTCAGGTTATGGCAGTGCGTATCTTGCCAAGATGATAGGTCAAAAACGTGCCCGTGAAATCTTCTTCTGTGGTTTTAACTACAGCGCCGATGAAGCCTTCGACATGGGGATGGTCAATAAATCCGTTCCCCATGCAGAGCTAGAAACCGAGGCATTAATGTGGGCCAAAGAGATTAACTCTAAGTCGCCTACAGCGATGCGTATGCTGAAATACGGTTTTAACATGACAGACGATGGTATGGTCGGCCAGCAATTATTCGCCGGTGAAGCGACGCGTTTAGCCTATGCGAGTGCCGAAGCGCAGGAAGGGCGCGATGCCTTCCTAGAGAAACGCGATCAAGATTTCTCCGCCTTCCCTTGGCATTACTAGTTTATTAGCAGCGCTTTAATTTACTGCTAGCAGCCCAAAGCCCTCATGAGTGAGGGCTTTATGTTTTTTACAACGGATAAATAGATAAAACCGTTTAAACTAATCTGAAAACACGGCTTTTAATTTTAATGAGAATTGTTATCATCTAAGTATTCCCGCTGGGAGCCTATTTAGAGGACAAGATCATGACTAAGACACTTACTTTTGCCGTACTCCATTTTAGCGTCGCTTTTACCGTAACCTATTTATTAACCGGCAGCGTGATCGTCGGCGGCGCAGTGGCCTTAGTTGAACCCGCGATTAACACTGTAGTGTTTTACTTCCATGACAAAGTATGGAAACGCATTGAGGCAAAAAAGCAGCACGAGCTAGATGCCATTCCAGCATAGAAAGCTAAGCCACCAGCATTTACTATTGCTGTAAGTTAAGCGTCGTTTTGTTGTGAATCTAAATGAAAAAACCGCCAATAAAGGCGGTTTTTATTTAAATGCTTATATTTATTCTACTGTTACAGATTTTGCTAGGTTGCGTGGTTGATCCACGTCGGTACCTTTGATCAACGCAACATGGTACGACAATAGCTGTAGCGGAATAGTGTAAATCAGCGGCGCCATAAAGATATCGCAGTGTGGCACTGGAATCACTTTCATCGTGTCATCCGACTCGAACTCGGCATCCACATCGGCAAACACATACATTAAGCCGCCACGGGCACGCACTTCTTCAACATTCGATTTCAGTTTTTCGAGCAATTCATTGTTTGGCGCAACGACAATCACAGGCATATCGGCATCGATAAGCGCTAATGGGCCGTGTTTTAATTCGCCAGAGGCATACGCTTCAGCATGAATGTAAGAAATCTCTTTCAGCTTTAACGCGCCTTCCATCGCAATCGGGTATTGATCGCCACGGCCAAGGAATAAAGCATGGTGTTTATCGGCAAAATCTTCAGCCAGTTCAGCAATCGCAGCATCTAGCCCTAAAGCTTGTTCCACTTTAGCTGGCATAGATTGTAGGCTTTGAGTGATGTCGGCCTGCATTTGCTCAGACATGCCATTGTGGCGACCGATCACCGCAGTCAACATTAATAAACCAGCAAGCTGTACAGTGAACGCTTTAGTGGATGCCACGCCAATCTCTGCGCCGGCTTTCATCATGTAAGCCATGTCAGATTCGCGAACCAGTGATGAACCTGGCGCATTACAAATCGTCAATGTGGCTTTATAACCCATTTCTTTCGCTAAGCGCATGGCCGCTAAGGTATCGGCAGTTTCACCCGATTGTGAAATCGTCACCAACAGGCTATTTGGGAATAAGTGCGACTTGCGATAACGGAATTCAGAGGCAATTTCGACGTTACAAGACACGCCAGCCCAATCTTCTAACCAGTAACGTGCCGCCATGCCCGCATGGTAACTAGTACCACAGGCGATGATTTGCACATGTTTGATATCTTTTAAAAACTCAGCAGCGTTGTCACCAAAGGCAGTATCTAATACTTGCTTGTTTGCGATACGGCCTTCGATAGTGCGCGTCAGTGCCAATGGCTGCTCGTAAATTTCTTTAAGCATATAGTGACGATATTCGCCTTTGTCACCGGCATCGTGGGTAATTTCAGATTCTTTGACTTCACGCTCAACGGCATTACCGTTTAAGTCGAAAATACTCACGCTGCGACGGGTTACTTCGGCCACATCACCTTCTTCTAAGAAAGCGAATGAGCGAGTCACTGGTAAGAGTGCCAGTTGATCCGAGGCGACAAAGTTTTCACCTAGACCAAAACCAATCACTAAAGGACTACCAGATCGAGCAACAACCAAGCGCTCGCTGTCGCGGCGGTCGATAACAACAGTGCCGTAGGCGCCTTCGAGTTGTTTAACTGTGGCTTGCACGGCAGAAAGCAAAGTGCTGTTAGTTTTCAGCTCATGGTGTACTAAGTGACAAATTACTTCGGTATCGGTATCTGAGCTAAATTTATAGCCTAAACCTTTTAGCATCTCGCGCAGTTTATTGTGGTTTTCAATAATGCCGTTGTGCACCACCGCGATATCACCTTCCGATAAATGCGGGTGAGCATTACGCTCACTCGGCTCACCGTGGGTCGCCCAGCGAGTGTGCGCGATACCGGTTCCGCCCGCTAATGGGTCAGTTTCAAGCGCTGCCGACAACTCTTGTACTTTGCCCACGCGGCGCGTGCGACTCAGTTCACCATTGTGAATAACGGCAACGCCTGCGGAGTC
Organism: Shewanella sp. N2AIL; assembly: GCF_022690845.1. Classification (NCBI taxonomy): domain Bacteria; kingdom Pseudomonadati; phylum Pseudomonadota; class Gammaproteobacteria; order Alteromonadales; family Shewanellaceae; genus Shewanella; species Shewanella sp. N2AIL. The sequence goes on from NZ_JALBYT010000026.1 coordinate 5,562, forward strand.
ATATCCGCGATATTCTAAGCGGCGTAAGCCTTCTACTAGAATTTCAGCCACATCCCTTTGCGCCACAGCGCCTACGATTCCACACATAGTCTTTACCTATAAATTAAAAATGAAGTTGTTAAGCTTTTTTCGCTCACTATTGAGCGTAGGGCGCTAGCATGACTCGCACGCCCTGATCTGAAATTTGTTTTAGCGCACTCTCATCGATACGGGAGTCGGTGACCAGCACACTGACCTTGGCCCACGGCAACTCTAAGTTAGGGATCCGCTTGCCGATTTTGTCTGAATCCACCATAACGATCACTTCGCGGGACACTTCGGCCATGACTTTGCTTAGGCCAGTTAACTCGTTAAAGGTAGTGGTGCCGCGTTCAAGATCGATACCATCGGCACCGATAAACAGTTGATCGAAGTTATATGATCGCAACACTTGCTCGGCGACTTGACCTTGAAAGGATTCAGAATGCGGGTCCCAAGTACCACCGGTCATCAATAAGGTTGGCTCGTTTTCGAGTTCATGGATGGCATTGGCAAGGTGCAATGCATTGGTCATGACCACCAGCCCACGCTTATCGTTCAGCTGTTCAATCAAGCCAGAAGTCGTAGTGCCGCTATCGATAATGATGCGATTGTGATCTTTGATCAGCTGCGCGGCGGTTTTCGCAATAGACAGCTTATTAGGCGCGATTTTGGCAGAAAACTGTTGGGTCACTTCGTCAGGAATCGCCACGGCGCCACCGTAACGGCGCAATAGCAGGCCTGTTTTCTCAAGCGCAGCCAAATCTTTACGAATTGTCACTTCTGAGGTTTCAAAACGTAACGACAGTTCATCAACACTCACTTCACCCAGTTCGTTCAATATGGTGATTATGCTGTGGCGACGCTGCTGTGTATTTCGTTTGTTCATAAAACCTTTCAGATAAGTTTCGATTCGAAAGCAGTATTATAGTGAAACGAAACTTTTTTGCTAGTATTCGAAACACTGTTTCGCATGTTCCGGCGTATTTTTTATCGTTCTGTAATAGTGAACTTAAACATCAGCCAATAAAAAAAGCCGCTTATCCTTTAAGGACAAGCGGCTTTAAATGAATTTAAAACGTAATAAATTTAGAACTTAGCTTCAACAGCAACACTAAAGTTACGGCCTTGGCCGATAGTGACCATATTGTACTGACCACCATCAATATAATCAGTATCAAATAGATTTCTAACGTTGGCACGAAGGCTCACATCTTTACCCATGATATCCATAGTGTAGGCTGCACCTATATCGAAGCGCACATAGCCGTCTTTAGTAATGCTGTTATCTTTATCGGCGAAGCGATCACCCACATAAATGGCACCAAAGTTCATCGCAAAATTGTCTGTCACTTCGTAACGGGTCCAGATATTCGCCGACCATTCAGGCGCATCGACAGGTGTTTTACCATCTAAGATTTTCCCATCGATCTTGCCAGCACCCGTTTTATATTCAGCATCTAAATACATCATAGAAGAAGTCACAAACCAGCTTTCACCTAACTGACCTTGGGCACCAACTTCAAAGCCGCGGTGATGCTGCTCGCCACCTTGAGTAGTAATAGTTTTCTTGCCATCACTCGTTTCGGGAATATCTTGCTCTATGGTGACATTAGAAACCGTAATATCAAAAAGTGCTGCTGTTAACAGTAGGCTGTCATCAAACAACTCCCACTTAGTCCCTAATTCATATTGAGTACCGTATTCAGGCTTAAGGTTAACTCCTTCATTTACATCTTCTGAACTTGTCACTGAACCCTGTGGTGTAAAGCTTTTTGAATAATTAATGTAAATACTGCCACTAGCCATTGGCGAATAAATCACCCCAAACTTAGGCGACACGGCATAGCTGTTTTCACCTTCACCGTCTTTCTTCTGTTCGTCGTAACGCACACCTGCAAGTAACTTCCATTGTTCATTAAGCGTCATTAAATCCTGCAGGTAGAAACCGTAATACTTATAGGTACTCGCGTTACCTTTGGGTTTTGTGTGGTAATCGAGAGCAGGCTGAGTAATAGGCTGCCCAGGAATAACCGTTTGAGCTGCCCCACGGTGAATTTGTTGCTGATAGAAATAATCGAGATAGTTAGCCCCAATCAGCAGTTGATGCTGCATTCCCGCCAACGCAAATTCACCGGTGAAATCGGCATAAGCGGTTTTATGCTGCCAATCGTCGTAACGATCGAAGGGTTTAATCTTATAACTATCCTTGAATGGATCTTCGGAGCCTTCAATCAAACTTGGCGCAGAATCAAAACGTTGGCGATTAAACTGCTGATCGTTATAACCCGCTTTGACTTTCCAGTTGTCACTCATATGCCAAGTCAGATCGGCACCTAAGTTTGACACTGTATTGTCAGTAAAGGCCCAAGGCGCATCCCAAACGGTTTTACGTTCGCCAATGACATCACCTTGTTTATCTAACCAACCACCCGCATCAATACCCGCTTTATCTTGGGTATGGTCGTATTTAACCGATAGTAACAAATCGTCGCTTAGGTCAAATTCCATATTGAGATAACCTAACCAGCGATCGCGCTCTTGGTTCTCATCATTAGCGGAATACTCACGCCAGTATTTTGTGTCTTGCTTCACTAACACACCGCGGTAACGAATACTTTGTGCTTCGTTTAAACTGCCACCCGCATCGAGCTGTGCACGGGTAGAACCGTAGCCATCGGTGTCAAAACCTAAGTTAAGCATTGAATCATAGGTTGGTTTCTTAGTGACCATATTCACTAAACCACCAGGGCCAGATTGACCATACAACATGCTCGAAGGGCCTTTTAACACTTCGACTTGCTGCAGGGTTTCGATGGGTTGTACGTAATGGGACCATTGCTGATGGCCATTGATGAGATAACCATTACCAGAATCTAACTCGAAGCCACGGATGCTAAAGACTTGGCGGTTCCAGCGTGTCGTTCCTGCCGTCACGCTCGAATCGTTAACTAACACTTCAGCGAGGTTAGTCGCCAGTTGTTCGTCCGTGACAAAATCGGGGATCACATTAACTGATTGTGGGGTATCCATTAAGTCAATATCACCGCGCATGGCGCCTGATGCTGTACCCACTTTATAATCGTTAAAAGTGCGGCCAGTGACATTAATGCGCTCGATATTCGCGTCGCTAGCCACCTCTGCCAACACAGGTATAGCCATTAATGCCGAGCCTACGGCCAAACCTAAAACTGAATATTTAAATACCATTGCCAACACCTCAATTAGACCTTTCGTCTTAGAATTGCAGGCAATATAAATGAGAAGTGTTTTTATTTAATCTTCTTTACACGAATTTACAATTAGCTGTGATATAGATCTAAATCTGTTTAAAACCAATAGATTGCATTTACCACAACAGGATTAACTCAACCTTAATTTCGTGACTTTTATTGTTTTCCATCTGAATTAAACAAATCGAATTTCCAACCATCTGACTAAATATAAAAGCGGCACATGGCCGCTTTATAGATAATGAGTTGAGTTAAATAAACTACTTTTTAATTTTGACTGGACGTTGCCAACCCGTCAGGTGTTTTTGTTTAACACGGGTAATGACTAACTCATTTTCACCCACATCGCGGGTAATGGTTGAGCCTGCGCCTAAGGTTGCGCCTTTACCTATAGTGACAGGTGCCACCAGCTGAGTGTCAGAGCCAACAAAAACATTATCTTCGATAACGGTAAGATGCTTATTAGCGCCATCATAATTACAAGTAATAGTGCCAGCGCCGATATTAACGCCATCACCTATAACGGCATCGCCTAAATAGGCTAAGTGTCCAGCCTTAGAGCCCACGCCTATGACTGCTTTCTTCACTTCAACAAAGTTACCGATGTGCGCATCTTGCTTAAGCTCTGCGCCGGGACGTAAGCGGGCAAATGGACCAGCACTGGCAGCAAAGCCAAGCTTAGCGCCTTCGATAATAGAGTAAGGTTTGATCTCAGCGTTATCGGCAATCTCACAATCGATAAGAATAGCGCCTGCGCCAATAGTGACATTATTACCTAAGGTCACTTTGCCTTCGAATATCACGTTGATATCGATCATCACATCCATACCGACGGTGACGTCACCACGGATATCGATACGGCTTGGGTCGCGCAGGTTCGCTCCCGCCAACATCAGTTTTTCGGCTTCACGGGCTTGGTAAGCGCGTTCAAGTTGCGCCAGTTGCACGCGGTTATTGGCGCCTTCCACTTCAATCGCAGATTGTGGTTGAGCAGTATCAATAGCAACGCCATCAGCGTGCGCCATGGCAATAATATCCGTTAGATAATATTCGCCTTGGGCATTGTTATTCGATAAACGGCTCAACCAAGCTTTAAGTTGTTTACCTGGAACGGCCATGATGCCGGTATTGATTTCGTTGATCAGTAGCTGCTCTGCTGTAGCATCTTTCTGCTCAATAATACCGATGACTTTTCCTTGTTCTTGACCTTCACAGGGAGTACGGACAATACGGCCATAACCCATAGGATTGGCTAAATTCACCGTTAAAATAGCCACACCATTTTCAGGGCGAGCAGCGAGTAAGGCTTCAAGGGTTGATTGTTGAATCAGTGGCACATCGCCGTAAAGAATGAGCACAGTATCATTGTCAGCAATATGCGGGCTCGCTTGCGCAACCGCATGACCCGTGCCTAATTGCTCAGCTTGCAATACCCAGTTAAGTTGTTGCTCACCTAAGCTGGCTTTTAGCTTATCAGCACCATAACCGTAGACTAACTGAATCGCGTCACTACCCACTTTATGGGCGGTATCTATGACATGTTGCACCATGCTCTTGTGGGCGATGGGATGTAATACCTTAGGAAGGTCAGAGCGCATCCGTGTTCCCTTGCCAGCTGCTAAGATCACTACATTTAATGCCATTGTCATATCCTTGAACAAATACCCAAGAGGGTGAAAAAATTACGGTCGATTTTGTAGCGCAATTTTAACGGAAAGCACATAGAAAAGCGAAGCGGATAGCGATAGGAATAGCTCAAAAACACGCTTACCCAAATTTCAGCCACAAAAAAGGCGACCTTATGGTCGCCTTTTTTCACAAACAATAACCTTATCTGGCAATGTTTTTCTTGATGGTTTCAACAACACGTAATTGAGCCATAGCCTTAGCTAGTTCAACCATAGCCGCGTCATAATTGAAGTCAGCACCTGCATTTGCCATATGGGCTTCTGCACGACGCTTAGCTTCTAATGCCGCTTGCTCATCAATATCTTTGGCACGCATAACCACATCAGCCAATACGGAGACAGAAGAAGGTTGCACTTCCAGAATACCACCTGAAAGGTAAAACACTTCTTCACTGCCGTCTTGCTTGACGATGCGCGCCATGCCAGGTTTGATATAACTCAGCAAAGGAGCATGGCCATGCATTATGCCTAACTCACCTTCAGAACCAGTCACTTGTAGACTCGCTACACGACCAGAGAAGATGTTGCTCTCTGCACTTACTATATCAAGATGTACTGTCATGGCTGCCATCCCGTTCTCCTTAAAAAACTAAGTATGACTACTTAGTTATTTCTTTTTGTTCGCTTTCTCGATGACTTCATCGATTGAGCCAACCATGTAGAACGCTTGTTCTGGCAGGTGATCAAACTCACCGCTCAAAATACCCTTAAAGCCACGGATAGTGTCTTTCAGAGAAACGTACTTACCAGGAGATCCAGTAAAGACTTCTGCTACGAAGAAAGGCTGAGATAAGAAACGCTCAATCTTACGAGCACGGAATACAGTTGTTTTGTCTTCATCAGACAATTCATCCATACCCAGAATCGCAATAATATCTTTCAGCTCTTTGTAACGTTGCAGTACAGTTTGCACGCCGTTAGCAACATCATAATGCTCTTGGCCAACAACCAATGGATCTAATTGACGTGAAGTCGAATCCAATGGGTCAACCGCTGGGTAAATACCCAGAGAAGCAATTTGACGTGACAGTACAACAGTCGCATCTAAGTGAGCGAAGGTTGTTGCTGGTGACGGATCGGTCAAGTCATCCGCAGGTACGTATACCGCTTGTACAGAGGTAATAGAACCAGTCTTAGTTGAAGTGATACGCTCTTGCAGAACGCCCATCTCTTCAGCCAATGTTGGTTGATAACCTACCGCAGAAGGCATACGACCTAACAATGCAGATACTTCAGTACCAGCTAAGGTATAACGGTAGATGTTGTCAACGAACAACAGTACGTCACGACCCTCGTCACGGAACTTCTCTGCCATAGTCAGACCAGACAGTGCAACGCGCAAACGGTTACCTGGAGGCTCGTTCATCTGACCATAAACCATGGCCACTTTGTCGAGAACGCCAGAATCTTTCATCTCGTAGTAGAAGTCGTTACCTTCACGAGTACGTTCACCTACACCGGCGAATACAGAAAGACCCGAGTGGGCTTTAGCGATGTTGTTAATCAGTTCCATCATGTTAACTGTTTTACCAACACCCGCACCACCGAACAAACCAACTTTACCGCCCTTAGCGAATGGACAAACAAGGTCAATAACCTTGATGCCAGTCTCTAACAGTTCAGTAGAGCTTGATTGATCTTCGTATGAAGGAGCTGTACGGTGAATCACATAACGCTCTTCTTCACCGATTGGACCCGCTTCATCAATAGGCTCGCCTAATACGTTCATGATACGGCCAAGAGTGGCGGTACCAACAGGAACAGTAATAGGTGAACCTGAGTTTACTACTTCAAGACCACGACGCAGACCGTCAGAAGAACCCATAGCGATGGTACGAACTACACCACCACCTAGTTGTTGCTGAACTTCCAGCACCAAACCATTACACGGGCCTTCACCTACGATTTTCAGAGCGTCATATACTTGAGGTACGGCATCTTGTGGAAACTCTACGTCCACAACCGCGCCAATCACTTGGACAACAGTACCTGTGCTCATGATTAATCCTCTAAAACTTGTATTCGTTACCTAACCTAAACCGCAGAGGCACCAGAAACAATTTCCGACAGTTCTTGCGTAATCGCAGCCTGACGGGCCTTGTTATAGACCAGTTGCAAGTCGTTGATAAGCTCACCAGCGTTGTCTGTTGCCGACTTCATCGCCACCATACGGGCAGCTTGTTCAGAGGCAATGTTTTCAACAACACCTTGGTAAACCTGAGATTCTACATAACGAACCAATAAGGTATCCAAAAGTGCTTTTGGATCTGGCTCGTAGATATAATCCCAACGATGAGCAATTTCATCATCTTCTGATTTAGGCAAAGGTAGCAGCTGCTCGATCACAGGAGTCTGCGTCATAGTATTCACAAATTTGTTAAATACCACGTACAGACGATCCAGCTTGCCTTCGTTGTAAGCTTCTAGCATGACACCGACTGTCCCGATCAAGTCAGCGAGCTTTGGAGCATCGCCTAAACCTGAAGCGTGAGCAGACACTTGTCCACCGAAGTTTTTGAAAAACTGCACACTACGTGCGCCGATTGGGCAAAATTCAAATTCTGCACCTTGGGCTTTCCAGCTTTTCACGTCTGCGATAACCTTTTTGAAAAGGTTAACGTTCAGACCACCACAAAGGCCACGGTCGGTTGCCACAACAATGTAACCAACCCGCTTAGCCTCTCTCACCTCCAAATAGGGGTGTTTATACTCGAGAGAACCTTGCGCTACGTGACCGATCACCTTACGCATGCTTTCCGCATATGGACGGCTCGCAGCCATGCGTTCCTGCGCTCTGCGCATTTTGCTGGCTGCCACCATTTCCATGGCGGACGTGATCTTCTGAGTGTTTTTCACACTCGCGATCTTGGTTTTAATCTCTTTAGCGCCGGCCATCTCTACTCTCCAATCTGGACCTGAGGTGTCTTAAGACACCTCTATCATTGTTACCAGGTTTGGGTTGCTACGAACTTGTCGAGGCCAGCTTTTAATTCAGCTTCGATATCAGCGCTATAATCGCCAGTATCATTGATAAGCTTCATTAAAGGAGCATGCTCGCTGTTCATGAACGAGAGCAGAGCGGCTTCGAAATTACCGACCTTATTCAGCTCAACACTCTTCAGGTAACCTTTTTCAGCTGAGAAAATAGACACAGCTTGAGCGGCTACGCTCATTGGAGCATATTGCTTTTGCTTCATCAGTTCGGTAACACGCACACCATGCTCAAGTTGAGCACGTGTTGCATCGTCAAGATCAGATGCAAATTGCGAGAACGCAGCAAGCTCACGATACTGTGCTAGTGCGGTACGAATACCACCAGACAGTTTCTTGATGATCTTAGTCTGAGCCGCACCACCAACACGAGAAACAGAAATACCTGGGTTAACCGCTGGACGTAGGCCAGAGTTAAACAGATCGGTCTCAAGGAAGATCTGACCATCGGTAATAGAAATTACGTTGGTCGGTACGAATGCAGAAACGTCACCCGCTTGCGTTTCAATAATAGGCAGCGCGGTTAAAGAACCGGTTTTGCCAGTTACTGCACCTTTAGTGAACTTCTCTACATAAATCGCGTTAACGCGTGATGCACGCTCTAGTAAACGTGAGTGTAGATAGAATACGTCACCTGGGTAAGCTTCACGGCCTGGTGGACGCTTGAGCAGTAACGAAATTTGACGATAAGCAACTGCTTGCTTAGACAAATCATCGTATACGATCAAAGAATCTTCACCGCGGTCACGGAAGTATTCACCCATAGAACAACCAGAATATGGCGCTAAGTATTGCAGAGCAGCAGCTTCAGAAGCCGTTGCAACAACAACGATAGTGTTAGCTAACGCACCGTGTTCTTCTAGCTTGCGCACTACGTTAGCGATAGTAGAAGCCTTTTGGCCAATCGCAACGTACACACATTTAATGCCAGAATTTTTCTGGTTGATAATTGCGTCGATCGCCATCGCTGTTTTACCAGTTTGACGGTCGCCAATGATCAATTCACGTTGACCACGACCGATAGGGATCATGGCATCAACGGCTTTGTAGCCAGTTTGAACTGGTTGATCAACAGACTGACGTTCAATAACACCTGGTGCGATAACTTCAATTGGCGAGTAACCATCGTTATCGATAGGTCCTTTTCCGTCAATTGGCTCACCTAGAGTGTTAACAACGCGGCCAAGAAGACCGCGGCCAACTGGAACTTCCAGAATACGGCCAGTCGTTTTCACTTTTACGCCTTCTGCTAAATCAGCATAAGGACCCATTACTACGGCACCGACAGAATCACGTTCAAGGTTCAACGCGATTGCAAAACGGTTACCAGGCAGTTCGATCATCTCACCTTGCATCACGTCGGCTAGGCCGTGGATGCGGATGATGCCGTCACTTACCGCAACGATAGTACCTTCGTTACGAGATTCGCTAACGACTTCGAACTGCTCGATCCGCTGCTTAATCAGATCGCTGATTTCAGTGGAATTCAGTTGCATGCTCAAACTCCCAATTACGACTGCAGCTTATCAGACAGACGCGATAACTTACCGCGGACCGAGCCATCGATGACTAGGTCTCCTGTCTTAATGATTACACCGGCGATGAGCGCGGCGTCAGTGCTGCAATTCAGCTTAACTTTGCGTGCGAGACGTTTCTCTAAAGAAATACTAATCTGCTGTTGTTGTTCAGAGCTCAGCTCAGTTGCAGAAACCACATCGGCTTCCACTTCTTTTGCCCACTCATTACGGTATTCAGTAAATAACTGAGATACAGCAGGTAGTACCTTTAAGCGACCGTTTTCAGCCATTACCTTTATCAGGTTCTGACCTTGCACATTGACTTGCTCGCCACACACACTAATAAAGAGTGCTGCGAGCTTAGTGCTGGCTAAAGAGCCAGCTAACAGTGGTTGCATGGTTTCGTTTTCACTCACCAATGCGGCAAACGTAAGCATTTCTGCCCATGAATCCACTGCATCTTGTTCAATAGCAAAGTCAAAAGCTGCCTTTGCGTAAGGGCGAGCGATGGTGGTTAATTCAGCCATAACTCAACTCCCTTATCAAATTTCAGCGACTAGTTTATTAACTATGTCACTGTGGGCGGCTGGATCAATAGAACGCTCAAGGATCTTCTCAGCACCCATGATGGCAAGAGTAGCAACCTGCTTACGCAGATCCTCTTTGACGCGATTACGTTCAGCTTCAATTTCTGCTTTACCCTGAGCGATGATTTTAGCACGCTCAGCGTCTGCTTCGGTTTTGGCTTCTTCAACTATTTGAGCTTTACGCTTGTTAGCTTGCTCAATAATTTCATTAGCCGTTACCTTGGCTTCTTTTAGTTGGTCAGTCGCTTTCGCTTGTGCCAACTCCAGGTCTTTTACCGCACGATCAGCATCAGCTAGACCGTCAGCAATCCTTTTTTGGCGCTCTTCGATGGCATTCATCAAAGGGGGCCATACAAACTTCATGCAAAACCACACGAAGATGATAAAGGCGACCGTCTGACCGATTAGGGTAGCGTTGAAATTCACAACAGCCTCCTATTTAGAGTTAAGACAGAAGCGTTTTTTACAGCATTGCACCCAGTGGGTTGGTAAATAGCATGAATAATGCGATACCAACACCGATCATAGTTACGGCGTCAAGAAGACCCGCTACGATGAACATTTTAACTTGTAGCATAGGAGCCATTTCTGGTTGACGCGCAGCGCCTTCCAAGAACTTGCCGCCTAATAAGCCGAAACCGATTGCAGTACCAAGAGCACCCATACCAATCAGCAGAGCAACAGCGATAGCTGTCATGCCTAAAATCGTTTCCATCTGTATCTCCAGTATCTAAATCTATATTAGTTGATGATTTAGTTTAAAATTTCTTCAGCAATCCTTAATGATCTTCATGCGCCATGCTTAAATAAACAATGGTCAACATCATGAAGATAAACGCTTGCAGTGTGATAACCAAAATGTGGAATATTAACCAACCCAGTTGCAGAGTCACACCTAGGGTAGATAATAACAAGTTGGTACCATACATCAGCGCAATAAGGATGAAGATCAACTCACCTGCGTACAAGTTACCAAAGAGTCGCAATGCCAATGAAATTGGTTTTGCTATCAAAGTAACAGTCTCTAATAGGAGGTTGACGGGTATCATTGCCTTATGGTTAAAGGGCTGTAGTGTCAGTTCTTTAACAAACCCAGACACACCTTTGACCTTAATGCTGTAGAAAATAATCAGCACGAACACACCAATAGCTAAGCTAAAGGTAATGTTAACGTCAGTCGTCGGAACCGCTTTAAGATATGGAATCCCCATTAAACTTGCTGCGTGAGGCAGCCAATCTACCGGGATCATATCCATGAAGTTCATCATGAATACCCATACAAAAATGGTCAGAGCTAAAGGTGCGATCAGAGCATTGCGACCATGAAAACTTTCTTTCACGCTGTTATTTACGAACTCAACGATCATCTCAACAAAACATTGCAGTTTGCCAGGAACACCGGAAGTCGCTTTTTTACCAACGCTGCGGAAAATCCACAGGAACAGAACACCAAGACCAACCGAAAAGAACAACGAATCAATGTGCCATGTCCAAAAGCCTTCACCAACACTTAAGTTGGTAAGGTGATGTTGGATATAGCCCTGCGGTGTTAACGCTTCACCAGTTGCAGCCATGATTCATCCCACTTAACTTTGCTTGAAGTATAAAGGAGCTGTCCAATGCACGATTAGCGTCAGCACATAACAAACAAAAAGCGGCATAAAAGCGACCTTAAGATTGATAAATACAAACGAAAACATTGCGATGGTTAACAGCAACTTTACCGCTTCCCCCCAGTAAAAAGTCTTTATGACTTTTGCAGCTGAACTTGCTCCCGTGTGGGAGAAAGCGAGGGTTGCGAATACAAAATTAGGGAGCACAGCGATTGAACCACCTGCTAACGCAGAATAGCCAAACTGAACTCCCCACACGGCGAAAAAGAGAATTGAAGCACCCCCAGCGACCGCCGCCTGCATCATCACCAATTTATAGGCTGACCACCGGCCACGACGCGCTAAAACCTTACTCAATTCATCCTCTCCGCATTCATACTTTTTGTTTCGATGACCGGATGACAAATACCCGTATTTATGTCGATGCACAAAAAGCTTGCGAAAGTATACCTTTTCACGCCTTCATTGCAACTTTGAGATAAGGAAAAACAACACTTTTAACGTGATCTAGCGCCAAACGAGTTAAAATGTAAGATTAGCATCTGTCACAAATTTACATTAAAAACTGTTAATCTACAGACATTAATGAATTTTACTAAGAATTCCGTCTAATTCAGCCAGATTCTGATAGTTAATTACAATTTTACCTGTGCCCTTACTACTATGAGCGATAGAAACCTTGGCACCTAATCTTTCAATTAACTGCTGCTCTAAACGACAAACATCTTGATCTTTAGTCGTAGTTTCGGCTTGTTTAGGCGGATTTAAGGTTTGATTAATTAATCGTTCAGTTTCGCGAACGGTTAATTCCTTAGCGGCCACTAATCTCGCAAGATTTGTTTGTTCTTCTCCCTCAATTGCTAACAAAGCGCGAGCATGACCCATATCGATGTCGCCATACTCGAGTAGACGTTTTACCGGCTCATTTAAGCCGTTTAAACGTAACAAGTTAGATACACTCGCTCTGGATTTTCCCACAACATCGGCAACTTGTTGGTGAGTCAGTTCAAATTCTTGCATTAAACGTTGCAATGCAATGGCTTCTTCCATGGCATTTAAATCTTCACGCTGGATGTTTTCAATCAAAGCGATAGCAACAGCGGCCTCATCGGGCACTTGTTTGACTATGCAGGGGATTTTATTTAAGCCAGCAAGTTGAGAAGCACGCCAGCGACGTTCGCCCGCAATGATCTCATACATGTCGTTTGCCACTTGTCTTACAACGATGGGCTGAATAATGCCTTGGTTGCGGATAGAATGCGCCAGTTCTTCCAACGCTTCGGGAGACATGTCTTTACGAGGTTGATACTTACCCGGTTGTAATAAGTCTAAATCGAGATGGATAAGCTCTTCTTTTTTATCGACAACATTAGCTTCATCAGTGTGTTTTTTACTGGCGGCATGGCTGTTACTCAGTAGGGCATCTAACCCTTTGCCTAATCCTCTTTTCTTTAACGTCATGGTGATCCTTTACGCTTGCTTAGCCTGAGTTTGTTGTTCTGAACGACGGATCATTTCACCCGCAAGCGCTAGATACGCCTTAGCGCCGGCACTCGATTTATCGTAATACATGGCAGGCGCACCAAAACTTGGCGCCTCAGCCAGCCTGACATTACGCGGGATCACAGTACGATATACCTTGTCACCAAAATGCTGTTTTAGCTGATCGGACACATCATTAGACAAACGATTACGCGGATCGTACATAGTGCGTAAAATGCCTTCAATGCCAAGCCCAGGGTTAACCATAGCGGCAAGCTTAGTTATGGTATCAATCAGCGCCGTTAAGCCTTCTAGGGCATAGTATTCGCACTGCATAGGCACGAGCACAGAGTCAGCCGCTGACATAGCGTTCACAGTCAACATGTTCAATGAAGGAGGGCAGTCGATAAAGATATAATCATATTGATCTTTTATCGGTGCGAGCGCGTTACGCAAACGGATCTCACGCGCAAAAAACTCCATCAGTTTGATCTCTGCCGCTGTGACATCGCCATTACTGGCGATCAGATCATACTTACCCGCAGTGTTTTTAATGACGATCTCGTCGAAGGTTTTTTCTTCGACCAATAATTCGTAGGCCGTATTTTCGACCTCGTATTTATCGACACCACTACCCATAGTGGCATTACCTTGGGGATCGAGATCGATCAATAATACTTTACGTTTTGTTGCTGCTAACGAAGCGGCGAGGTTAACGCAAGTAGTTGTTTTTCCTACGCCACCTTTCTGGTTAGCCACGGCAATCACTTTACCCACAATATCACCCTGTATGTAAATGCTGGTTTATTGCCCTTACTTAAAAATGATTTATTCATCACTTTCAAGCCTGTTATTCTTTGATTATTTTCAATAAATGTCTTTGTTCATCGAGTTTAGGCACCTTAAGCTCGATGACTTCTTTCACTGCAAATCCACTTGGAATATGTTGCATTTCTTCATCATTTAACTGGCCTTTAAGGGCATAAAACTGCCCATGCTCGGCGGGTAAATGATGGCACCAAGTCAGCATATCTTGGATTGAAGCAAATGCACGACTTAATACGCCGTCGAATTTTTGCTCAGGTTGATAAGCTTCTACGCGGCTTTCAACTGAGCTGATGTTATGAATGCCTAATTCAAAGGACACTTGTTTTTGAAAACGAATGCGTTTACCTAAGCTGTCCAATAACACAAATTGTTTATCGGGATTCATAATCGCTAACGGGATCCCAGGTAAACCGGGTCCAGTGCCCACATCGATAAAACGTTCACCTTGTAGATGTTTTGAAACCACTAAGCTGTCCATGATATGACGGATCAACATGGCTTCGGGATCTCTCACCGATGTCAGGTTATAGGCTTTATTCCATTTGTTGAGCATGCCAACAAAATCAATTAGTTGTTTTTTTTGCTCGGCGGTTGCGGGCAAATTAATTTCGGCTAAATAAGCCTCTAACTGGGCAGATAACACTGAGCAACCTCAAAAAAGATACGATTATGAACGCGAAGGCTATTATGAAGCCCGAAAACGATGAAGGGAAGCCTGAATGCTTCCCTTCTATGACCTAAGCAGCTATTAAGCTAGCTTTTACGCACTCTTACGTAATAAGCCACGCTTTTTGAGGTGAACCAACAAAATTGAAATAGCCGCAGGGGTAATACCAGAGATCCGTGACGCTTGGCCTATAGTTTCTGGTTTGTGGTTATTTAACTTAGCAATCACTTCGTTCGACAAGCCCGGTACTTCTTTGTAATCGAGCGTCAAAGGTAAACCTGTGTTCTCATTACGCACGGCTTTGTTGATCTCTTCCTGCTGGCGTTGAATATAACCAGAGTACTTCACTTGGATCTGAACTTGTTCAGCTGCTTGTGGATCTTCAAGCCCAGGACCAAAACCTTCAATCTGCATTAACTTGCTGTAATCCATTTCTGGACGACGCAGTAACTCTTCAAATGACGCTTCGCGAGAGATCGGCGTATTCAAATGTGGGTTTAACGCATGGATCAAAGGCGAATTTGGATGTACCCATTGGCCACGTAGCCTTTGCAGTTCAAGTTCAATGGATTCTAGCTTTTCACTAAATGCTGCCCAGCGAGCGTCGTCGACTAAACCAAGTTCGCGACCTTTGGCCGTTAAGCGAATGTCGGCGTTATCTTCACGGAGTAACAAACGGTATTCGGCACGGCTAGTAAACATGCGGTACGGTTCTTTGGTACCCAGAGTCGACAGATCGTCAACCAGTACTCCAAGATACGCTTCGTCACGGCGTGGACACCAAGCTTCTTTGCCTTGCACTTGCAGCGACGCATTCATGCCCGCTAATAAACCTTGAGCACCGGCTTCTTCATAACCGGTTGTGCCGTTTATTTGGCCAGCGAAGAATAACCCATTGATCGCTTTGGTTTCTAATGAGTTTTTCAGATCCCTTGGATCGAAATAATCATATTCGATCGCATAACCTGGACGCATGATTTCTGCGTTTTCCATGCCCTTGATCGAACGTACTAAATTCAGCTGTACATCGAAAGGTAAGCTGGTTGAGATCCCGTTAGGGTAGATCTCATTGGTATTTAACCCTTCAGGTTCGATAAAGATCTGATGCGAAGATTTATCTGCAAAGCGATGGATCTTGTCTTCAATCGATGGGCAATAACGCGGGCCAATACCCTCGATTACGCCTGAATACATTGGGCTTCTGTCTAAACCACCACGAATAATTTCATGGGTTTTTTCATTGGTATGAGTGATCCAGCAAGAAATCTGCTTTGGATGATGACTGACATCGCCCATAAACGACATCACAGGTAACGGAGAATCACCTTTTTGTTCAGCCATTTGAGAGAAATCGATCGTGTTTGCATCGATACGTGGCGGGGTACCAGTTTTTAAACGGCCCACACGGATCGGTAACTCACGTAAACGATTGGCTAAGGCAATGGCTGGTGGATCACCTGCACGGCCACCGCTGTAGTTTTCTAACCCTATGTGAATTTTGCCGCTTAAGAATGTGCCTGTTGTTAACACAACGGCTGGAGATTCAAAGGCTAATCCCATTTGAGTCACTACGCCAACGACTTGATGATTTTCAACAATTAAGTCATCAACGGCTTGTTGGAAAATACGTAAGTTAGGTTGGTTTTGTAATATGTTTTGGATTTTTTGACGATACAGCGCACGGTCAGCTTGTGCACGTGTCGCTCGTACTGCTGGGCCTTTGCTTGAATTCAAGGTTCTAAATTGGATTCCTGCATAATCGGTTGCGATCGCCATTGCACCGCCTAAGGCGTCAATTTCTTTCACTAGGTGGCCTTTGCCTATGCCGCCGATCGCTGGATTACATGACATTTGTCCTAACGTATCGATATTGTGCGTTAGTAATAATGTTTTTGATCCCATTCTTGCAGCTGCCAACGCGGCTTCAGTTCCGGCATGACCACCACCAACAACAATTACATCAAACCGTTCATGAAAATGCATGCCACTACCTTCAATTGCTAAGAGACTCAGTACGAGCCGAGTATTTTAGCATTTGCTTTGCCCTAGGTGAATGATCATTTTACGCTGTTCGATCGAGATGATCCGGACTAATAGATCTTAAGATCTTTATATAGATCTTCTTATTATGTTTACTATTAGGATCGCGTTTTTCTGTGCATAACCCAAATTAAGTATATAAATCATTAATTAGCGCGATCTTGATCCTGTGATCTGATCGCGATCTAACGCCATTAAACATGGGGATAGATCGCCTACTTATCCACAGGGTGGATCATTAAGCAGATCGGAGTGTGAATAGTACAGAGGTTGATCAGATCTAAATAATAGCTTATCCACATGTTTATACTTTAAATAAGTAAATTGTGGATAAGTAGGATCTAAACTGTACATAGATCGCGACCTTATCCAATAGGCGATCTTAAATCTCCTGTTGCCATTGTGCTAACCATGCAAGGGCTGGGTCTTCTGGCACGGGATCAAGCTGTACATCGATCTGGATCTTATCCACAAAGGCTTTAGCATCGCAGTCTTGAATGGCTGAAATTAATTTTTCAGGGCCTTGGCAAAAGGTGTCGTAACTTGAGTCGCCAATTGCACATAAGGCAAAGTTCACTTGGCTGAGATCCGGTTTTTGCTCGGTAATTTCATTGAAAAAGGGCTGGATATTATCTGGAAGATCACCTGCGCCGTGGGTAGATGACACGATAATCCACAGTGCATGGGTGTCGATTTCACACAGAGTTGGGGTTAAATGCACTTGAACTTGATGCCCTTGATCCGTTAATTGCGCCATCATTTCGTCGGCGACATACTCTGCACTGCCCAATGTTGTGCCGACTATTACTTCAATCTTTGCCATTTATGACGATACCTTTTATGGATAATCTCGCTGAAATACACTCGTTTACTGCCTTTTTGGGGCTGTATTCGGGTGCTAATACGGCTTCATCATAAGGTAAAACCAGGCTTGTCTCTATGAGATGCTGTGTAAATCTGGGATTTATACGGGTATAGCGAGAGGGATTTAGGGAGGAATATAAGCGGGATAACGAGCTTTTAGTTAAAAGAAAGGCTTGTTGAGCACAACAAGCCTTAGCTAGAAAAGCAGTTCACATGGCGAGAATATTACTTCCCGATACAGAAAGAGCTGAAAATCTTGCCGAGTAAATCGTCAGAAGTGAAGCGGCCAGTGATCTCTGATAGTGCTAATTGGCACATACGTAGCTCTTCCGCTAGCAGCTCTCCGGCAAGGTAAACCTCTAACTGTTCTTTACCCAATTGCAGGTGTCCTGCGGCTAATTCAAGGGCTTCTAAGTGACGACGACGGGCGATAAAGCCACCTTCGAGATTACTCTGATAACCCATAAGTGACTTCAAGTGTTGCTTTAATTCTTCAACACCTAAGCCTGTTTTAGCCGAGATCCGGTAGACGCTATAACCTTGTTCTTCAGTCATCATTAGGTCTTCGCCAGTAAGATCGGCTTTATTACGGATCACTGTCACGCCTAAATTGGAGGGCAGGCGATCGACAAAGTCTGGCCAAATCGTATGGGGATCGACGGCGGCTGTTGTCGTGCCATCCACCATAAATAGCACGCGATCGGCGCTATTTATTTCATTCCATGCGCGTTCAATACCAATTTGTTCTACCGTATCTGTGGTATCACGCAGACCTGCGGTATCAATAATGTGCAGCGGCATACCATCTAAATGGATATGTTCACGTAATACGTCGCGTGTTGTACCGGCAATTTCAGTCACAATGGCCGACTCTTTACCCGCTAACGCATTCAGTAAGCTTGATTTTCCGGCATTGGGACGACCGGCAATCACCACTTTCATCCCTTCACGAATAATAGAACCTTGCTTGGCACTGGCTTTCACTAGGTCAAGTTTGTCGATGATTTTATAGAGTGCATTGGCAATTTTGCCGTCACTTAAAAAGTCGACTTCTTCATCGGGGAAATCAATTGCGGCTTCAACGTATAAACGCAGGTTAGTGACTTGGTCCACCAGCTCGTGGACTTCCTTAGAAAATTCACCTTGTAGTGATTGCAGCGCGCTTTTAGCGGCTTGTTCACTGGTGGCGTCGATAAGGTCGGCAATGGCTTCGGCTTGGGTTAAGTCGAGTTTATCGTTCATAAAGGCTTGTTCGCTGAACTCACCTGGTTTTGCGATACGAATACCACCGACTTCCATTACACGTTTGATCAGCATGTCGAGGACAATTTGGCCGCCGTGGCCTTGAAGTTCTAAGACATCTTCGCCAGTAAAGGAATTCGGTCCTTTAAAAAACAGCGCTATGCCTTGGTCTATTACTTGGCCCGATGCACTCTTAAAATCGCAATAATCGGCATATCGGGTTTTAGGAAGATGACCTAATACGGCCATAGCGACATCACTGGCCTTGTCGCCTGAAATTCGAATGATGCCAACGCCGCCACGTCCGGGCGCGGTGGCTTGAGCCACGATAGTGTCAGTTGTCACGGAAATACCCACCAAACTAATATCTACTAAATCATATAAAGGAAAAGGCGGCCAATTAAGCCGCCTTTTAGTGTCATTCGTTCACATTAATCTGTAACGATGCGCTAGAGTCTTGCAAATCTTAGGCTTATTTTAAGCCTTTTTTCGCCAGACCTGCATAAATAATCTTCTGTTGCGTGATAGCAACTATGTTACCCACTAACCAGTACAGTACTAGACCCGCCGGGAACCAGAGGAAGAATACGGTAAAGATCACTGGCATCCACTGCATCATTTTCACTTGCATTGGGTCCATAGTCGGTGCAATAGGTTGCATCTTCTGCATCACAAACATAGATACGCCCATCAGCAACGGCAATATGTAGTAAGGATCTTGTACCGATAAATCGTGGATCCACAACATAAATGGTGCGTGACGTAATTCGAAGCTTTCTAACAATACCCAGTACAAGGCAATGAAGATTGGCATCTGTAAAATAATAGGTAAACAGCCACCCATAGGGTTAACTTTTTCTTTCTTATACAGTTCCATCATGGCCTGACCCATCTTTTGACGGTCATCACCAAAGCGTTCTTTCAAGTCAGTCAGTTTAGGTTGCAGGTTACGCATCTTCGCCATTGAGGTGTACTGTGCTTTTGTCAGCGGGAACAGTAAACCACGAACGGTTAAGGTGATCAGAATAATAGCCATACCCCAGTTACCGACGAATGACTGATAGAACATCAATAGCCAGTGAATAGGTACAGCTAACCACCATAGGAAGCCGTAATCGACCACTAGGTTTAAGGTATCAGAGATGGCTGACAGTGCTTTTTGATCCTTAGGACCGACATAGAACTGTGAGCTAATTTCTTGAGTCGCACCTGGTGCAATATCATATACCGCGCCGCGGAAACCAATATTGGCTAAACTGCCCGCACTGACACTAGAGAAAATAGTGTTGCTGTCGGTAGCCGGTGGGATCCAAGCTGAAACGAAGTAATGTTGTAGCATGGCAGCCCAACCGCCCAACGTCGCTTGGTTCAGGTTGCTTTTCGCCATGTCATCAAATTTGTATTTCTCATAACGCACATCTTGCGTAGAGAATGCGCCGCCACGGTAGGTAGGCATAACCATGCTGCTTTCAGACGGTTTAATCGTTTGTTTAATTTGACCGTACATCTGAACTTGCAGCGGAGCCGCTGAAGTGTTGTTGATTTTATAGTCAACATCGACGTTGAACTTACCGCGATGGAATACAAACACTTTAGTGTATGTCACGCCATTGTCGGCTACATAAGTTAACGGCACTTCTAAAGTGTCTTGACCTTCGGCTAAGGTATATTCAGTCGCTGCAGTGCTAAATGCGGCACGGCCTTTGGCGCTACTGTCGATACCATCGCGACCTATAAGACCGCTCTGGGCTATATAAGTGAAATCTTTCGTTTGCTCAAGCAACACGAAGGGTTGATCTTTATCCTGTTCCATTTTGTGCGAAACTAACGCAGCAAAAACAATGTCGCCACCGATTGGATTAATTTGAACATCCAACTGGTCGGTTTTCACGGTAATCAGTTTGCTGGTTGCTGTCACTGCTGCAGGAACACCTGTATCAGCTTCTGGAACATCGGCACTGTGTGAGTTTGCCGCGTTCGCCACTAAGGACGATTCGGTTGCAACGGGTTTAGGAGCTTTGTCTGCTTGCCACTGTTGCCACAGCAAAAAGCTGACAAACAGTAGTCCTATGAGCAATATATTGCGTTGAGATTCCATAGCCTATTTATTACACCTGTCATTTTTAGGGGGGACGGGATCACTACCGCCGGGATGTAAAGGGTGACATTTTAATATGCGTTTCAATGCAAACCAACAACCTTTCGCGGTTCCATGCACTTTTATTGCTTCAATAGCGTAGTGAGAGCAGGTGGGATTGAAACGGCATCGAGGGCCCAGTATAGGGCTTATGAATACTTGATAGCCACGAATTAACGTGGTCGCTAGCCATTGTAGCGGCGACTGAGTTTGCGCCATAGCTTTTCTATCAATTTGTTGATTTCAGCGTTTTCCATTTCCATCACGCCATTTCTGACAAGCACAACAATATCAAGATGAGGAATGTCGTGTTGATTTAAGCGAAAACTATCTCTGATCACACGCTTAATACGGTTACGTTGATTGGCGCGTTTTACAAAGCGTTTGGCAACAGTAAGGCCCATACGCGGATGTTGTTCCGTGTTAGGAATAGCGAGCAAGGTAATTTCAGCAGAAGATGCTTTGATGGGATTGGAAAATACAGATTTAAATTGCGCGGGAGTTAACAAACGTAACTCCCGCGAAAAGGTATAGCTAGTCAACTAGTTACCCACTTATTAAGCAGATAAACGAGCGCGACCTTTCGCACGACGACGTGCAAGCACCTTACGGCCGCCTACAGTAGCCATACGAGCGCGGAAGCCGTGAGAACGCTTGCGCTTCAGGTTGCTAGGTTGAAAAGTACGTTTACTCATGATGGCAATCCGTCTTTGTTAATTAGTGAACATATCCTTATCTCTAGGATAGAGGTAAGGGCAAAAAAGAGGCCGAATTGTAATCACAATACTTAGTCACGTCAACAACGAAAGTAAGTAAGTGCTTTATTTCTGCCAGCGTATCCTTTGATCAATCCCCAGAATACACCATAAGATGTGGATAACTCTGTGTACGGACACTACATATAGTAGTGCAGGGGATCTTCGAGCCGATCGAAGGGGCGCCATTATAGATCAATGTGGATCGCTTAATAAAGCAGGATTTGCGGATAGTGCAGAATAAAAGGATCGTTTTGGATCTTTGATGATCGAGGATATCCACACAGAATGATCTCGCTGGGGATAAATATTTTTTAAGGATAGCGATCCTTGAGATCTCGCTATAGAATACACCTCTTTTTTGATGATCTTTTGGGGATAACTAAGTGGCTGTTTCACTTTGGCAACAATGTATCGGACGATTGCAAGATGAGCTTTCTGCTCAGCAGTTCAGTATGTGGATCAGACCGTTACAAGCCGAAATGGATGGAGATACTCTGGTGCTTTATGCGCCCAACCGCTTCGTGCTTGATTGGGTCAGAGATAAGTACATCAATATCATTAATCAGTTCTTTACTGAGCAGATGGGCAGCGATGCACCTAAATTGCGTTTCGATATTGGTAGTCGTCCTTCGGCGAAAAAGCCAAGTGTGCCAGCACCTATAGCGCCAACTCGTGTAGCAAATACCCAAACTAAAGCGACAGTAGGCACGACGTTTAACGTCCAAGCCGAGCCGATGGCGAACGCGAATCACCGCAGTAACATAAATCCTAGCTACCAGTTTGATAACTTCGTAGAAGGTAAGTCGAACCAATTAGGTAAGGCTGCTGCGTTGCAAGTGGCTGAAAATCCAGGTGGTGCTTATAACCCATTATTCTTATATGGCGGAACAGGTCTAGGTAAGACTCACTTGTTGCACGCTGTCGGTAACGGGATCATTAAAAATAATCCGAATGCCAAAGTGGTTTACATGCATTCCGAGCGTTTTGTCCAAGACATGGTTAAAGCGCTGCAAAACAATGCGATCGAAGAATTTAAACGTTACTACCGTAGCGTCGATGCTTTGTTTATCGATGATATTCAATTTTTTGCCAATAAAGACAGATCCCAAGAAGAATTCTTCCATACCTTCAACGCCTTGCTTGAGGGTAATCACCAAATTATTTTGACTTCAGATCGTTATCCAAAAGAGATCGACGGTGTTGAAGACAGATTGAAATCGCGTTTTGGTTGGGGTTTAACTGTGGCGATTGAGCCACCAGAGTTAGAAACCCGCGTGGCGATTTTGATGCGTAAAGCTCAAGAGAGCGGCATCAACTTGCCCGATGAAGTGGCCTTCTTTATTGCTAAACGTTTACGTTCAAACGTGCGTGAGCTAGAAGGGGCGTTAAACCGCGTTATTGCGAATGCTAACTTCACTGGCCGCCCAATTACCATTGATTTTGTTCGTGAAGCTTTACGTGACCTCTTGGCACTTCAAGAAAAATTAGTCACTATAGACAATATTCAGAAAACCGTAGCTGAATACTACAAGATCAAGATGGCTGATATGTTGTCTAAGCGCCGTTCGCGCAGTGTCGCGCGGCCTAGACAAGTGGCAATGGCGTTATCCAAAGAATTAACTAACCAAAGCTTGCCGGAAATTGGTGATGCTTTTGGTGGTCGAGATCACACCACAGTGTTGCATGCCTGTCGTAAGATTGCTCAGCTACGGGAAGAGAGCCACGACATTAAAGAAGATTATGCTAATTTGATTAGAACCTTATCTTCTTAAAACAAGGAATTTGGACACTATGAAATTCTCAATTGATAGGGATGCCCTATTAAAGCCGTTGCAATTGGTGTGTGGTGCGGTAGAAAGACGCCATAATTTGCCCATTTTGTCTAACCTCCTTGTAGAAGTAAGTGGTCACTCACTTAAGCTGACCGGAACAGATTTAGAAGTCGAACTCGTGGGCCAAGTTGTGGTTCACGGTGATATCGAAGAAGGTCGTACTACGGTTCCGGCTAAAAAGCTGCTCGATATTGTTAAGTCTTTGCCAGAACAAAGCGAACTGAAAGTCGAGCAACAAGATAATAAATGGTTGCTGCGTTCAGGCCGTAGTCGTTTTTCCTTAGCGACCTTGCCCGCAGAAGAATATCCCAACGTTGAAGCCTTCCAAGCTGAGATTGAATTTAGCTTGAAGCAGGGCGTGTTGAAGTCGATTATCGACTCAACGCAATTTTCTATGGCTAACCAAGATGTGCGTTATTACCTCAACGGTTTATTGTTTGAAACTGAAGGTAATGTGTTGCGCGCTATTGCGACCGACGGCCACCGTTTAGCCTTAAGTCACCGCACGATTGAAGCACAATTACCTGAAAAACAAGTCATTGTTCCACGCAAAGGCGTAATGGAAATGGCGCGTTTATTGGAGTCGGACGATCTCGATATCGCGATTGCCATTGGTGATAATGCCATTCGTGCCACTACGGCTAACACAGTATTTACCAGTAAATTAGTCGATGGCCGCTTCCCTGATTATCGACGTGTATTGCCAAAGGGCGGTGATAAAATTGTGATTGCGAGTCGTAATCACCTGAAGCAAGCGCTGACCCGCGCATCGATTTTATCTAACGAAAAATTCCGTGGTGTGCGTATTCAACTCGAAAATGGTCTGCTCAAGATCACCGCTAACAATCCTGAACAGGAAGAAGCGGAAGAGATCATCGATGTGGAATACAACAACCAAGCCTTAGAAATTGGTTTTAACGTCAGTTATTTACTCGACGTGCTCAACAACCTTAAGTCCGATGATGTGCGTATCACGCTCATTGATGGTAACTCCAGCGCCTTAATCGAAAACCATTTGGAAGAAGATTCCATGTATGTGGTTATGCCGATGCGCTTATAAACCATCGACTTTTACGTTACCCGTGTCTGTAGCTCTGTCTCCGATAGCTATGCCGCTTAATTGCGGCACAGTGTTTAATACGCAGCATTGGCCATTCCTTCACTCATTTACCGATAGCCTTAGCCTATGGCAGCGATTGAGTTGCCTGTTAAGTGTTATGAATCCTTGCCTTCGCCGTTTACGCGGCTTAATGAGTAATGCATGAGCCTAACCCGTCTCAATATCGAAGCGTTTCGCAACATTCAGTCCGCACAGTTAATCCCTGCACCTGGGATTAACTTGATTTATGGCCAAAATGGCAGCGGCAAAACCAGTATTCTTGAGGCGATATATTTTCTCGGTATGGGGCGTTCGTTTCGCAGCCATTTATCCCAGCGAGTGATTAATAACGACGACGATAAGTTAACCCTGTTTGCGACCTTAAATTTAGCGCGTGGTGACAGTAAAATCGGTTTACGCCGATTTCGTAGTGGTGAGACCGAAGTGAGAATCGACGGCGAAAAAGTCAAACGTCTGTCGACATTAGCCGAAACGTTACCTATTCAAGTGATCACGCCTGAAAGCTTTTCTTTACTGTTTGAAGGCCCAAAATCCCGTCGACAATTTATCGATTGGGGCGCATTTCATGCTGACCCACAGTTTTATGGCGCTTGGACGAATGTTCGTCGAGTTCTTAAGCAAAGAAATCAACTGCTTAGGAATGGCTCAGCTTACAGTAATATTCAATTTTGGGACCAAGAGTTTGTGCGTTATGCCGAGCAGGTTACTGAAATACGAAACCATTATGTAGACTCGTTAAATGAGCTACTTAAGGGTATAATCGGGGAGTTTTTACCGAGTGTAGATGTGAAGGTTTCATTTACGCGCGGCTGGGATAGTAAAACGGATTTTGCAGAACTACTCGAAAACCAATATTCCAGAGATTTGGCCACAGGTCATACCGTCAGCGGTCCCCATAAAGCTGACCTTAGACTTCGTGTAGGCACTTTGCCGGCGCAGGATGCCCTGTCCCGTGGTCAATTGAAATTATTAGTCTGTGCACTGCGTATTGCACAGGGAAAGTTGCTCAAACAACAAATAGATAAACACAGTATTTATCTTGTGGATGATCTTCCGTCCGAGTTGGATGCACAGCATAGGCAGCTATTGCTTAAGCAGTTAACGGATACCGGAGCACAAGTTTTTGTGACCGCCATCGATCCTGCAGCAATAGTCGATTCGTTACACACGCCTCCCAGTAGGATGTTTCATGTGGAACAGGGACGTGTAACGGTAATTGAATAACCATTGAGAGAATAATATGTCAGAGAATAGTTACGATTCTTCGAGTATTAAGGTCCTTAAGGGCCTTGATGCAGTACGTAAGAGACCTGGGATGTATATTGGTGACACCGACGACGGTACGGGTCTACATCATATGGTGTTCGAAGTAGTCGATAACTCTATCGATGAAGCCTTAGCCGGCCACTGCAGCGATATTACCATTACTATCCATGTCGATGGTTCGGTTTCTGTTAAGGATGACGGCCGTGGTATTCCGGTCTCTATCCATGAGGAAGAAGGCGTATCGGCAGCAGAAGTTATCATGACGGTATTGCATGCCGGCGGTAAGTTCGACGATAACTCCTATAAAGTGTCTGGCGGTCTCCACGGTGTGGGTGTATCGGTTGTAAACGCTTTATCTAAAAAGCTGCAAATGACTATTCGCCGTGCGGGCAAAGTGTACGAGCAGTTTTATACCCACGGCGTGCCTGATGCGCCAATCAAAGAGATTGGTGATGCGACTAAAACCGGTACTGAAATCCGTTTTTGGCCAAGTGAAGATACCTTCAGCGATGTTGAGTTTCACTTTGAAATTTTGGCAAAACGCGTACGTGAACTGTCATTCCTGAACTCAGGCGTCGGTATTCGTTTAGTTGATGAACGTGACAACAAGAATGAATTCTTCAAATACGAAGGCGGTATTAGCGCATTCGTAGATTATTTGAACCGTAATAAAACCCCCGTCAACAAAGACGTATTCCACTTTATGCAAGAGCGTGAAGATGGTATTACCGTTGAAGTGGCTATGCAGTGGAATGACGGTTATCAAGAAAATATTTTCTGTTTTACCAACAACATTCCACAGCGTGATGGTGGTACTCACTTAGTCGGTTTCCGTAGTGCGTTGACACGTAACCTCAACAGCTACATGGAAAACGAAGGCTATAACAAGAAAGGCAAAACTAGCGCGACTGGCGACGATGCCCGTGAAGGTTTGACTGCCGTTATCTCTGTTAAAGTGCCTGATCCTAAGTTCAGCTCGCAAACCAAAGACAAACTGGTTTCTAGTGAAGTGAAAACCGCGGTTGAACAAACCATGGGTGAGAAGCTGAACGATTATCTGCTGGAAAACCCAGCCGATGCTAAGTTGATTGTCGGTAAGATTGTCGATGCAGCCCGTGCCCGTGAAGCGGCGCGTAAAGCCCGTGAAATGACCCGTCGTAAAGGCGCACTCGATTTAGGTGGTTTGCCAGGTAAGCTGGCCGATTGCCAAGAAAAAGATCCCGGTCTTTCAGAAATTTACATAGTGGAAGGTGACTCTGCTGGCGGTAGCGCTAAGCAGGGACGTAACCGTAAGAACCAAGCGATTCTGCCACTGAAAGGTAAAATTCTAAACGTTGAGAAAGCCCGCTTCGATAAGATGTTGTCTTCTCAAGAAGTGGCCACACTGATCACCGCACTCGGCTGTGGTATTGGTCGCGACGAATATAACCCAGATAAAACCCGTTATCACAACATCATCATCATGACGGATGCTGACGTCGACGGCTCGCACATTCGTACCTTGTTGTTGACCTTCTTCTTCCGTCAAATGCCTGAATTGATTGAACGTGGTTATGTTTATATTGCTCAGCCACCACTATTTAAAGTGAAAAAGGGCAAGCAAGAACAGTATTTGAAAGACGAGCCAGCATTGACTCAATATCTCACGACTCAAGCATTGGATGGCACTATTGTGTACCCAACGCAAGGTGCGATTGGTATGTCAGGTGAGCCGTTAGAGCGTTTAGTGACTCAGTATCGTGAAGTGGAAGCTATTGTTGCCCGTTTAGAGCAACGCTATCCAACGCACATTACTAACCGTATGCTTTACCACCCAATGATCACCAACGATATGTTGGCCGATGAAGGCAAGATGAAAGAATGGATCGATGCCTTTATCCATGAGCTGGTGGAAATGGAAAGCAGCGGCGTACTGTATTCTGCTGAGCCGATTCTCGATCCTGAGCGTAAAGTGTATCTGCCTAAGATCACCATTCGTAAACACGGTATCGATACTAATTATCTGTTTACTTATGACTTCTTCCAATCAAGCGATTATCAACGTATCGGTAAGTTAGGTGCGGCGTTAGATGGCATGATTGAAGAAGGCGGCTATGTACAACGCGGCGAACGTGTTAAAGAAGTCGGTAGCTTCCTTGAAGCGCTAGATTGGACGATTTCTGAAGCCAAACGCGGCTTATACATTCAACGTTATAAAGGATTGGGTGAGATGAACCCTGAGCAATTGTGGGAAACTACAATGGATCCTGAATCACGTCGTATGTTGCAAGTCACGATTGATGATGCCGTGGGTGCC
The DNA here is from genome assembly GCF_022690845.1 of Shewanella sp. N2AIL. Classification (NCBI taxonomy): domain Bacteria; kingdom Pseudomonadati; phylum Pseudomonadota; class Gammaproteobacteria; order Alteromonadales; family Shewanellaceae; genus Shewanella; species Shewanella sp. N2AIL. The sequence goes on from NZ_JALBYT010000026.1 coordinate 33,741, forward strand.
GATCAGTTGTTCACTTGTTTGATGGGTGACCAAGTTGAACCTCGTCGTGAGTTCATCGAAGCGAACGCATTGAACGTGGCTAACTTAGACGTATAGTGCTAGATGTATAATATTAGACGTGTAATGCGCGTTAAGTGACTCGCATTAGTATGTGAATGATTAAGGGAAAGCCAAGGCTTTCCCTTTTTATCTCTATGATTTATCTCTTCTATCGAACAATACCCGCTTCATCCGCTGCAACAATTTCAGTCTCTGCTTTAGCCGCATTAATCCACGCCTGCATTTCCGGACAGCTGATCACATGCTGCATATAGGCACGGCTTGCCTGCGAGACTTCAATATCGTAGGTAAGAAAACGCATAACCACAGGGGCAAACATCATGTCGGCAATCGACCATTGGCCAAATAACCAAATACCTTCGGAATTTGATGGGGCGAACTCGGCCATTTGTGCTGACCAAATCGCATCGATGCGCTCAATGTCTTTGCGGACCGCATCAGTGAGCTCAACATAACGGCTCGCGCGTATGTTCATTGGTAGAGCGTTACGCACGGCATTAAAGCCAGAATGCATTTCACTGGCAATCGATCTGGCCTTGGCTTTTTGTTTAGGATCTTGCGGCCATGCGATACCAGCAAGATAGGTGTCATTGAGATATTCACAAATCGAGAGTGAATCCCATACCGTGATATTGCCATCGACTAATGTCGGTACTTTTAACGTCGGCGAAATGGTTTTTAGTTGCTGATAAAAGCTGTCGGTATCGAGTTGCAGCAATACTTCGTTGAACTGCACGCCAGATTTCGCGGCCATTAACCAAGCCCGCAGTGACCAGCTAGAGTAGTTTTTATTGCCAATATAAAGATCCATTGTTTGTCCTTGAGTGAAATGCCGAGTGTTTCTCCAAAGCTACTATATGGGCTCATTTCACCTATGACTAATGAATATTTTACCCTTTCTACATCCGCTAATACGCGTCATTTCTCTTGAGCTTATGAGTCACTTTTATTGAATTTAAACGACTCACCGCATTGGGATAATTTAAGCATATCTTAATTACTTCGTTCGATGGAACTCGTCGGGATGAAGACTAACTGATGAGACCAGTGGATGTGGCTGCGAGTGATCTATCCGGCGAGCGTGCTGATATTAATGTTGCCAGCTGTGGTAAACGCCGATGAGGCTAATAAGTTATTGAATATGTGTAAGGCCTGCCATGGCGAGTCTGGCATGAGTCGTTTTGAGCATATTCCTAACATTGGATGGCAAAACTCGGATTACCTGTTGAAGCAGCTTCGAGCCTTTAAGGCGGGAAATCGCCAAGATCCCACTATTATGACTAAAGTCGCCCAATTGTTGAGTGAGGCTGATATGCAGCAGATGGCGGATTACTTTTACCTCGGAAAGGACAAATAACATGGATCTTAATCGTCGGATTTTTATTAAAGGAGCGGTAGCGACGTCTGTGTTATCAGCTTTACCCGTTAAGTGGGTATTTGCCGATCAGCTTCCCGCAGCCTTTACTCCTCTGGATATATCAGCATTAACATGGACTAAGGCTGAGGACTTGCCGAGTTACTTCAAAGTGTTAAACACTCATCCACTGAATGCGTTTCCACCGGAGCATAAACTTGCTCCTGCTGTGACGCCAGCAGATGCCTCATTTATCCGCTGGAATGGCATAGTGCCTGATTTTAAGGCACTTGATGCTAAGGCTTGGACTTTTAAAGTGGATGGCGAGTCCGTGGCTACTCCGAAAACCTACACAATCGATGAGCTCAAGCGCCGCTTTAAGCATTACACATTACAGTTACTGATTGAATGTGGTGGCAATAGCCGTTCAGGCTTCTTTCCTAGCACGAAAGGCAATCAATGGAATAATGCTGGGGTATTTTGCTCCGAGTGGACGGGTGTCTTAGTGAGTGACGTGCTTAAGGATTGCGGCATTAAAGCCGATGCTATTTACACGGGTCATCACGGTGTTGATCGGCATTTGAGCGGTAAAGGTGAGGCGATTTCACGCGGTGTGCCAATAAAGGCGGCGCTCGAAGAGCTTGGACTCATTGCATGGTCGATGAACGGTGAGGACATTCCTTATCTACATGGATATCCCTTGCGTATTGTTTTTGGTGGCCGGCCGGGATCCGTTTCGCAAAAAGCCGCGACGGGGATCAGTGTGCGCAATAAAGTGCATGATGGACATAAAATGGAAGCGCCAGCATATCAACTCCCTAAGTATCCCATAGCGCCAGGTGAGTCCGTTGACAATAAGGACTACCGAATCATTGAAGAAATGATAGTGAAGTCCTTGATTACCGAGCCTCAATCGGGAACCGAATTAGCTGTGGGCCAGAAGGTAGCCATCGCAGGCCATGCTTGGGCGGGATTGCGGGAAGTCGTTAAAGTGGAAGTGAGTTATGACTATGGAGCCCGCTGGTTTACCGCTGAGTTAGAAAAACCTAAAAACGTAGCGGCATGGCAGCAGTGGAAGATTGAATTGCAATTACCGTCGCAGGGATATTATGAAATCTGGGCAAAAGCGACTGATAACCAAGGAGATAGTCAGCCAGTAGTACAGCCACAATGGAATCCTAAGGGATATATGTTTAATGGTTGCCATCGTATTGTCGTCAGGGTGGTGTAATGAGAGTGCTGAACAAGCTATTTATTTTTCTTGGGCTAGTGGCATCCAGTATTTCGCTAGCCGCTGAGTATCCAGTGGACCCTAAATCGGGTTTGATCATGGCTCCTGGCTGGGAGTTAGTGAATTATCAGTGTAATGCTTGCCATACCAGCATGATAGTCGTGCAAAATCATGGCGATAAAGCCTTTTGGAAAGAGACTCTGCAGTGGATGGTAGACACTCAAGGCCTGTGGGACTTGTCGGATACTTGGGAGCCGACCTTGAGTTATCTAAGCACTTATTATGGTCAAGCTGAAATGGATATGGCGCTTTTTAGGCGTCATCCCTTAGAACCTAGCCTGCCGCCTTCGCTCGTTAATTCTGTCTCTAAGGAAACTGAATGAAAGCTCTTATCATAAGCTTGATTGCCTTATGTGGCTTATCTACAGAGGTCTTTGGAGAGGTTTATCAAGCAGATAGTGAACGTGGTCAGGCGTTGGCTACGGCTCAGTGTGAGTCGTGTCATGGTAATGCAGTGATCACTATGGCCAAGCAATTCCCAAACTTGAAGGGACAGAAATTTGCTTACCTCAATAAACAGCTCGTCGATTTTAAAGCTGGTTTACGACTCGATCCTTTGATGCAAGCACAGGTCAGCGCGTTAAGCTCTGAGCAATTACAAGATGTGGCACGATTTTATAGCCAGCAAGTTACACCGAACCTAAGTGCGAATTAGCATTATTGTGGGGGGACTATTTGAATGAAGTCGAATGCGGCTTGCTAGGAATGCGGGATGAGTTTTTTGGCCGCTATGATTAAGCGACTCGTTAACCTAGACTGCGTTGTAAGCGATAGAAGTAGTCATGCCATTCTGCTTGCGCCGTTGCGGCTTGTTCATCGTCGACTAATTCGAATGTTACTGTTTGCCCTGGGCGAGTTTGTGCGAGTTTCCACAGATCGGCTTCAATAATCACGGCTATTTGAGGATGACTGCTGGTGGTCTGCGCATCTGCAAGTAACACGAGTGGTTGCCCAGAAGCGGAGACTTGAACCACTCCGGGCGTGACTGTGTGTGATTGTACTGGGAATGGCTTCGCCAATGTTAACGTATCACCTTTGAGTATTGCACTCGCACGATCACTTTCAGCTGAAAGTTGCCACTGTGTTTGCCAGAATGTTTGCTGAGATTTCAACGAGAAGGCTTGAGTGTGCTTGGTCGCGAGTGCGCGAATATGCCCATCCCAACTTTTTTGAATTGCGCCAACTTGCCTTCTTAGTGGATGAGCTAAACCTAAGGTCAGGCGATCGCCCGCTTCTAATGCGCGGCCATGAAATCCACCGATACCTGAGGTTAAATCGGTAGCAGCAGAATTCATCACTAGCGGTACTTTAACGCCGCCATCAACGGCAATATAAGCACGCATGCCTTTATTTCCCCCTCTAAGACTGAGTTTTTGCCCTGCCTTAATGGAGTAACGCCAGCCGCAAACTATGGGCTTATTGTCTATACGAGCATCGAAATCGGCACCGGTTAAGGCAATCCAAGCGTCGCGTTTAAACAAAAAAATCGATTGGCCAAAGGTTAATTCCAATACGGGTGTATTGTCTGGGTTTGATAATAGGCGGTTTGCTAAACACAGGGCTGGTCTATCTAAGGCGCCAGCTTGGGTTACACCTAAATGTCGGTATCCCATGCGTCCGAGATCTTGAACTGTGGTTAGTGCACCCGCTTTTATTACCTCGATCATCAAATATTCCGTCGTTAGCTGGCGAGTATGTCGTGAATGACTTAAAGGGAGACGAAATACGTATCACTTTATGAAGGGTGGACATATTGTCAGCTAAATGATGCCGGAATGTAAGTTTTTTGAGGTTTCAAGTTGTAACCAAGATTGTCTTTATAAAGGCAGCAATAGCGGGATTTTAGACGTCAGAAATGAATTGAATATGTTACACTTAAGCAAGCCATTAGCATGTCTGCAACGTGTTTATGCATAGCTTAAGAGGATAAAAATGGATTTATGATGGGCAATATTTAGCTGACGTTTTAACAATTATTTATAATCACAGGTTGATGCTTCTTGATTAAATCACTTTTTAATAAGCTCTTTAATATTCGCGATACAGCGACGGTTGAGAGGCCCAAAAGTTTTTCAACCACTGACTTAGGTAAGTCGCTTGAACCTGCGCGAAAGCCAGCTAAACCTCTCGAAGACATTAGTGTGGTATCAGTGGATTTAGCCGCACTCTTTTATAGTTTGTTGTTTCCGACACGGGTTAAGGACACTGGCGGTGTAGCTAATAATCTTGAACGCCGAGTCATGACGGAGATAGAGCAGGCCTTGGCATCGCCACAAGTGATCGCCGAAAAAGTGCTAAAGCTGCCGTCAAAGGTATTGGAGCTAGATCGTAAGCTGGCCGATCCTCAGTTTGATATTAAGGATCTATTAGCGCTTATTGAGCGAGATCCTTTACTGAGTATTGAGGTACTTAAGCTATGTAATTCCCCTGCGTTTAAACGTAGCGATAGGGATATCACCAGTTTGCAGCAGGCTTTGGTACAGCTTGGTCGTGAACAGTTGAGAAAGTTTGTTACCACTTGTCTAGTGCGTGAAATGTTGGATATTAAGCCAATTTATTTTCGTCGTTTTGGGGCTGAAATTTGGCGCCATTCGATGCAGGTTGCCTTTCTCGCCAGTGAGTTAAGCGATGAAGATCAAGATACGGCTTTTTTATTGGGTTTACTGCATGATGTCGGCAAGCTAGCCATTTTCAAAATGCTACTCGATGCGTTTGTGCAGGCGGAGCCTGGAGAACAGCCTAATTCTGGGTTATTTAGACAAGTGATGACGACGAAATCGTTAACCTTAAGTTCATTGCTCGCTAAGTATTGGCAGCTACCCAATACCTTTGAAACAGAATTAGACAAGCTCGCCAGTGTGAACTCGCGCCCTCAAGCTGGGCTCGCCGCGGTGGTATGGCGGGCGAATGTGATCAGCGAGATTTCTATGCTGCATCAAGCAGGGCAATTGTCTCCTGAAATATTGGCGAATTTACTGCAGCAAGTTAACTTAGATCAAACTCAATTTGATGGCTTACATCAAAAACTGACGCAGTTCTGATTGGGCAGCTTATGAAATCAGGACAATAAAAAACGCGCTATTTAGCGCGTTTTTTATAAAGCGATAATTTTAAAAGCTTTAGTATCATTATTGCAGTAGTGATATATCCGCGACGTGCAGGAACTGCTCGCGTAGATTATTCAACAATGCTAAACGATTGTTTTTCAACGCTTCATCATCTGCCATGACCATCACATCTTCGAAGAACTGATCCACACTTTCACGTAGGCCAGCCAACAAAGTTAAGGCTTGTTGGTAATCAGCATTGGCAAACAAAGGCGCCAACTGTGGTTGCAGCTCGTTCAACTTGGCCGCTAATGCTTGTTCTGCGGCTTCGGTTAACAGACTCGCATCGATCGTTGTCGGTAAAGCACCTTCAACCTTAGCCAGAATGTTCGATACACGTTTGTTCGCTGCCGCAAGTGCGCTAGAAGCTTCTAGGCTTCTAAAGTGTGATACCGCATTGATACGGCTATCAAAATCAGCTGGGCGAGTTGGGCGACGTGCTAATACGGCGAGGATTACGTCAACATCGATACCTTTATCTTGGTACCAAGCACGGAAACGTGCCATTAAGAACTCAAGCACTTCATCGCTTGCATTCGCGTTGCTTAAGTTAGTGCCATGGAGTTCTTGTGCCTTAGCAATTAGGGTCACTAAGTCCAGTGGCAACTTGTTCTCAACGATAATGCGTAGCACTCCGATAGCGGCGCGGCGCAGTGCGAATGGGTCGGCAGCGCCCTTAGGTGCCTGACCGATACCGAAGATACCCACTAAGGTGTCGAGTTTATCCGCTAAAGCTACTGCGCAAGATACCGCAGCAGTCGGAACCGTATCGCCAGAGAATTTTGGCTTGTATTGCTCTTCCATGGCCAAGGCTACGGCTTCAGTTTCACCGTCTAGACGGGCGTAATGCATGCCCATAGTGCCTTGAGTATCGGTAAACTCCATCACCATATTGGTCATTAAGTCTGTTTTAGACAATAAACCAGCACGGGCGGCATCAACGGCGTTAGCGCCAGTTTGCTCGGCAATAAAAGCGGCTAGGGCAGAGATACGGGTGACTTTGTCTTTTAAGGTACCAAGTTGTTGTTGGAACAAGACGGTCTCAAGACTTGGTAAACGGGATTCCAGCGTGTGTTTTTTGTCGGTATTGAAGAAGAACTCGGCATCGGCCAAGCGTGGACGAACCACTTTCTCGTTACCCGCAATGATTTGCGCCGGATCTTTTGATTCGATGTTCGCGACAAAGATGAAGTTTGGCAGTAACTTACCGGCATCATCGAATACTGGGAAGTATTTCTGATCGCCCTTCATCGTATAAACCAAGGCTTCTGAAGGTACGTTTAAGAACTTCTCTTCAAAGCTTGCGGTTAATACGACTGGCCATTCAACCAAAGAGGTGACTTCTTCGAGCAGGTCATCTTCGATATCGGCTGTGCCACCAATCTTAGCGGCCGCTTTTTCGGCATCGGCTTTGATCAATGCTTTACGGCTTTCGTAATCAGCGATGACTTTGCCTTTTTCTTTCAGGTCGGCAAGGTAGTGATCAGCGTGCGCTAATTCAAACTGCTTGAGTCCCATAAAACGGTGACCGCGAACAGTGCGTGCCGATTTGATACCCAGCAATTCACCTTCAATCAACTCACTGCCTAACAACATAGTCGCGGTGTGCACAGGGCGAATAAATTGGGTTTTATTATTACCCCAACGCATTGGCTTAGGAATGGGCAATTTATCGAGTGCACGTTGAGCCATAGCAGCGATCAAACTTTTCGTTTCGACGCCTTCAACTTTAGCGTTATGGACTAACCATTCGCCTTTATCAGTGACTAAACGTTCGGCTTGTTCAACTGTAATACCATTACCACGTGCCCAACCTTCGGCGGCTTTAGTTGGCTTACCTTCAGCATCAAAGGCTGAGCTCACGGCAGGACCGCGTTTCTCAACCACTTTGTCGGCTTGTGCAAGCGCAAGTTCAGTGACGTTAATCGCCAGACGACGTGGCGCTGCGTACCAAACTGCTGAGCTAAATGCTAAATCGGCTTTGGTGAGTTCTTCGGTAAAGTTAGCTAAAAAGGATTCAGCCAGTTTACGCAGTGACTTAGGTGGTAACTCTTCTGTGCCTAACTCTATGAGTAAGTTTTCAAAATTCATGTTTTTACCTCTACTTACACATTGGGAAGCCAAGCGCTTCGCGTGCCTGATAATAGGATTCAGCAACGGCTTTAGCCATTGTACGAACGCGCAGGATATAACGCTGACGTTCAGTCACTGAAATGGCGTGGCGTGCATCGAGCAGGTTGAAAGCATGCGAGGCTTTCATCACTTGCTCATAGGCTGGCAGAGGTAATGGTTTTTCAAGCGACAATAAGTGCTGACACATCTTTTCGCATTGATCGAACAGGGCAAACATAAAGTCTACGTCTGCGTGCTCAAAGTTATAGGTCGATTGCTCAACTTCGTTTTGGTGGAACACATCGCCGTAGGTGATGCGACCCATTGGGCCATCGGTCCATACGAGGTCGTATACGCTATCCACACCTTGGATATACATGGCGAGACGCTCTAAACCGTAGGTGATCTCACCCGTGACAGGGCTACACTCTAAGCCGCCGACCTGTTGGAAGTAAGTAAACTGAGTCACTTCCATGCCGTTTAACCAGACTTCCCAACCCAGACCCCAAGCGCCGAGCGTTGGTGATTCCCAGTTGTCTTCCACAAAACGGATATCATGGATTTGTGTATCAATACCAAGGGCTTGCAGAGAACCTAAATAGAGTTCTTGGATATTATCCGGTGACGGTTTTAACACGACTTGGAATTGGTAGTAGTGCTGCAGACGGTTTGGGTTTTCACCGTAACGGCCGTCGGTAGGGCGGCGCGATGGCTGCACATAGGCACTGCTCATTGGCTCAGGCCCTAGAGAGCGTAGGAAAGTTTGTGGGTGGAATGTACCCGCACCGACTTCCATATCTAAAGGTTGAACGATTGCACAGCCTTGCTGCGCCCAATATTCCTGTAGGGTTAGAATGAAACCCTGAAATGTTTTTACGTCGTGTTTCGTCGTCATGTCTACTTGTCTACTGCCGTCAGCTTTAATAGAAAATGGTTTCGATTATACCTTGTAGATCTCTGCTTATGTAGGTTATTTTTTACCTTCTTCGTTAAAACGTTAAGGTAGATAGGCCATGGAAGAAATCCGCTGTAATTGGGTCAGTGATGATCCCTTGTATCGTGAGTACCACGATAAGGTGTGGGGGCGCCCAGTTTATGATTCGAAGGAGTTATTTGCCAAGCTCTGTTTAGATGGCCAACAAGCTGGGTTGTCTTGGATTACTATCTTAAAGAAACAACAAAATTACGAACAAGCCTTTGTGGATTTTGAGCCCGCAGTGATTGCAACTTTCGACGATGCTAAGGTAGAGGAGTTGATGAACAATCCAGGTATTGTTCGTAATCGCCTTAAGATCCATTCGATTATTCGTAATGCAAAGGGCTACTTAGCTTACACTGCGGATGGCAAAGATTTTGCTGAATTTCTTTGGAGCTTTGTTGGTGGTAAGCCTATGGTGAATAAGTTTACTTCTATGTCGCAGGTGCCTGCACAGACCCCTGAGTCTGAGGCCATGTCCAAGGCGTTAAAAAAGCTCGGCTTTAACTTTGTTGGCCCAACGATTTGTTATGCTTTTATGCAGGCAGTGGGAATGGTGAACGATCATCTAGTTGATTGCATCGCCTATGATGCTTGCTGTGGTGGCAAATAAGTCACTTATCTTATTGAGCTAACATCCAAAATAAAAAGGCATGTTCCACGTGGAACATGCCTTTTGTTATTTCTACTTGCTGAGATTAGATTTTCTCGAAGAAGAAAGGTTTACGCTGTTGTTTGTTGCCATTGAGCTGGTTCATCGACTCAGCGTCAAACAACTTACCATTGACCATGGTGTAAGTGACTTTATCTGTAACTCGAATATCCGTTAATGGGTCGCCATCGATTACGATTAAGTCCGCAAGCTTACCTGTCTTAATCGAGCCAAGTTGATGCTCCAGACCGAAGGTAGTGGCTGGGTTGATGGTCGCTGTTTTGAGTACATCCATATTGCTCATACCGCCTTGGGCGAACATCCACATTTCCCAATGTGCTGCTAACCCTTCACGCTGACCGTGGGCGCCAATATTGGAATGCACACCTAGCTTATTGAACTCATTAGCCACTTTCGCAACATTAAAATGGTTATAGTGACTGTCTGGGGCATGGGGCCGACGCATTGAGCGAGCCTGCAAGATGTCGCTTGGAACATACATCGACAGGCGTGGATGTGCCCACACATCGGTCTTATCATACCAATAGTTTTCACCCGAGATACCGCCGTAGGCAACGACTAAGGTTGGAGTGTAACCGACCTTAGTTTGGCTCCAGAACTGTTTAATATCATTATAAATATTTGCTACGGGTAACGAGTGCTCAACGGTGGTATGGCCATCGGCAACCATGGTCAGGTTATGTTGTAGCAAGCTGCCACCCTCTGGCACGACCATCATTTCGAGTTCGCGAGCTGCGGCGATAACCTGCTGTCTTTGATTACGACGCGGTTGGTTGTAGCTCTTAACGCTAAAGGCGCCAACTTTTTTGAGTCGCTCTAAATGAAATTTTGCATCATCGAGTGAGTCGATATGCGATGTGTAGCCGGGAGCATTGGCGCCATAAAGAATTGTTCCTGTGGAGAAAATCCGCGGGCCAACGATGTTCCCCGCCTTTTGCTGTTCAGAGGCAGCAAATATCTCCGTGGTATCGTTCGACGGATCATGGATGGTTGTCACTCCTAGGGATAAGCTAGAGTAGAGTGCCCAGTTTTGTTGTGGCACGATTTCATCATCGGCCTGGGCGCCGTGGGCATGGGCATCAAACAAGCCAGGCATAATGGATTTGCCACTAATATCGATAACTTGCGCATCCTTTGGAATCACTGTATTCGCATCGCCAACGGCAACAATATGATTGTCTTTGACGATCACTACACCCTTATCTATGACTTGGTCATTTTCCATGGTGATCACTTTGCCGCCGACAAAGGCGACTGTTCCACGTGGAACATCGGCCTTTTCGGTAAAGCCCAAATTGATAATACTTGGCTGAGTCATTTCATCTTTATTGAGATATCGAGTATCAACCTTGGCTTGATAAAGTTCAGGGCCAAGCGTCCAATACAGTTGGTTGCTTTTACTGTTCCAACTAATACTTTCACCGGCGCGGATACTCAATTGGCTAACGGGTAGATTGTTGGCATTGGGTCCAATCTCTACAGTTTCGCCGTGTTTAGCAAAAGGAGTCACCCAAACCTTAAAGCGTTCGGCAAAGGCGAGTTGCTCACCATCGGGTGAAACCCTAAATTCAGTCGCATGCTTACTGCTGTAATGAACTCGCTTATCGAAGCCATCTAAGTTGATAGATGATAACTGTGGTGTTTCATCTTCGCTGCTATTCATAAAAAAGACGCGATCGGTATTGGCACCAAATTGAGCTTGGTAGCCATCGGCACTGATCTTGATATTTTGTTTGCCTTTGATATCGACTTTATAGAGTCCTGGTTCTTGCGACCAAGTTCTAGGTGTGAGATTGCCACCTTGGGTTTTACGATACACCACGAGTTCACCATCGGGTGAAAAGGTGGGCTCAACGTATTTTCCTGGCTCAGATGTTAGCTGCTTAGGTTTGCCACCTTTGGCACTAATGACTTGCACTGTTCCTTGGTCTTGGTCATTCCAAGTGGTGAAAACAATATTTTTGCCATCGCGAGACCATTGGGGATACAGTTCTTCAATCCCATTATTGAGTTCAGTTAAGCGCGACATTTTTCCATCGGGTAATGATTTTAACCAAATCTTCCCTAGTGCTTCGAAGGCGACTTTACTGCCATCGGGAGAGACCTGCGCCATACGAAGCATTTTTACATCGAAAACATCTTTATCTATATCTTGCTTAAAGCGCACTGAGGGTTGTACTGCTAACTCAGTTTTTACGCTAAAGGGGATATCTGTGAGTGTTTTGCTGGCAACATTCAGGCGGTTAATCTTTCCCTTCGCCCAGAAGAAAATATCCTTGTTATCTTGAGTCCAGGCCATAGTCGGGTAGACGCCATGAATCGCCCAAGTCTCTTGCATATCACGGTCTAGTTCGCCAAACAGTTTAGTGGTTTCACCAGACTTGAGGTCGAGCAGGTAGAGTGATGAATTAAAATCATCGCGCTTTATATAGGCGAGCTTAGTGCCATCAGGACTTGGTGTTGGTCGAATTGCGCCACCGGTACCTTCAATCAAAATTTCAATGTCACCGGTTTGGGTATCATAACGTTTGATTTTGTAGATACCGTTAACTGAGTCCTTTGAATAGTGGAATGTTTTGCCTGGCGTATCATCTTGGCTAAAGTAGATATAACGGCCATCGGGCGAGTACGCGGGTTCGCCTAAATCTTTCTGATCATTTGGGCGTTCAGTTAGTTTGATGCCTTCGCCGCCAGCTACGTGGTATAGCCACACTTCACCCGCACCTAAACTGCGGCTGGCGGTAAAATGCTTACGTGCAACAAGATACTGAGAGTCAGGGCTCCAAGCGGGACTGTTTAGCAGCCTGAATGTTTCTTGGGTGACAGTTCGTGGATTGCTGCCATCGGCATCCATGATCCAAATGTTGTCGCCGCCATCGCCATCCGAGGTAAATGCGATGTGTTTGCCATCTGGGCTATAGACGGGCTGCATCTGCCAAGCAATGCCTTGGGCTAATGGCTTAGCTTCACCGCCGGTTACTGGGATTTGGTAAATGTCGCCGAGTAAGTCGAAGACGATATGCTTGCCATCTGGACTGACACTAAGGTTCATCCAAGTGCCTTCATTAACATCAATTTTGACTTGCTCTAAGGGAGCATTTGCTGGAGCGTTAACATTCCATTCGGCCTCCTTCGTTTCTGCTGCGTTAACGGCGAGGGTATTCATACCTAGAGCGAGGGCGATATAAAGCGGGGTAAGTTTAGATTTCAACATGTCACTTCCTGTTATCGTTCTTATGGACTGCTTGAGTTGTATTAATTTTAAGATGAACTTTTGTTAATACTCAGTCTAGTTATCGCATAAATAGATAAGAAGGAAAACGTAAATACTGTTTCAATTGATGACCGGGCGAGGGATAAGTATGGCTATATGGATAAGAGAGTTGGTATAGCAGAAATAGAACCAAGTCATTTGGTTCTATTTACTGAGGAGTATGGAGAATTAACTAAGAGTGGTCGACTAGCTGGGAATAAAATTAGCTTGGATTAACCAGAGTGATCTCATCGCCTAAGTGGATCATGGCATCATTTAATACTCGGCAGGTTACACCGCCTCGCCAATCTGGCGTGAGCGCGGCCTCTAAACCGACATGTGCTATTTCCATTTTTTTACAGGGGTCGGTCTCACCCGTGATTTCAAGTCGTAACTCACCGATATGCAAATGTTTACCAACATCGGCACTGCTAAATACGAGATCATCAACGAGCAGATTTGCTCTGCGAGTCGTCCAAGGTAAATCAACCTCGATACTATGGCAGGCCTGTTGCCACTGAATTTTAGAAAGCACAGTGACTTGGCGTTTGCCTGGGCGACCAAACACATCTTTCTCTACACCACTGAGTTGGGTGACATTGGCACAGAGAACTTCATTCATTGGGCCGCGTTTTACAGTTTTATAGGCAATCGCCAGCAGTTTTGGCATAGTTTCTCACATCCGTTGTTTTATGATTAAGTCGTTAACGATACGACTTAAAGTCCTTTTTTGATCAAATATTGATATGGCGTTTGCGTGGTTTCACTGGCAATTAAGGTGTGATCCATAAACTCACAAAAGCTCGGAATATCGCGCGTCGTCGCAGGGTCATCGGCAATGATCAGCAGTGTCTCGCCAGCAGCCATTTGTCTTACGGTTTTACGCACCATCATTACAGGCTCTGGGCAGCGTAAACCAAGAGCATCGAGTCTATGCTGTGCGGTTGAGAAAGCGTCGTTCATATTACCTCTACTGAACGGTTAAGCAGAATTAGCTAATGTTACTCCAGCCCCCATGATAAACCAAGTTGGCGGTTTCAATTTGTGATCTAGTTTTATTGATGTGTTCTATCAATACGAATGTTAGATATTTAATGTTCCACGTGGAACATGATAACGAATGGGTTTAAAAATTACTCGACGGCTTTATCAACGCTTTGAGATTGAGAGATTGAATGGACATCAGCGGTACTATTCTCAGGTGCTAAATCATTTGCTGCCGCCATAGTTTGTTGCTGCTGTTTGGACGCACGTTTGTAGCTATACATTCGCTGATCGGCTTTATGAATTAAGCTATTGGCTTCTTCGTACTCATAGGGTCCAGTATCAATAATGCCAAAGCTTAAGGAAATATTGTTTAAACTGAGTTTTATTTTTTGATTGAATCGAGTGATGAAATTATCCCGAGCTTGTTCTTCACGGCAGTTAGGCATGATGATACAGAACTCATCTCCACCATATCGAAAGCAATGATCCTCGGCACGGGTGATTTCTTTAATCGCTTTTGCTACAGCACGCAGTACTTCATCCCCTGATCTATGGCCTTGGGTGTCGTTGAATGACTTAAAATCATCTACGTCTAAGTAGATCACGCTGACGGGTTCGGCACGCCTTTGGGCAGCCCTGAGTATGCGCGTTGCCGTTTCTTGTAAATGCCTAACGTTGAGCAGGCCTGTTAAGGGATCGGTTTGCGACAGTTCTTCTAACTGCTGTGTCCGCTCTTTGACTTTGCTTTCCATGCTTTGGGCATATTTTTCGGCTTTATCCTTAGCGTTCTCAATCTCGGATACTAAGCTGCGAATATAAGTATCGAATACTAACGTGACATCAAACAGCACCAGTTTATCAATCGCGACACGGATACATTCGCCTTGATGTGTATCTTGCACTGAACAGTTGATCACGGCGTAGATAAGCTCTTTTAGTGTGTGTACCGCAGACAGGTAAAGCTTAGGCTCAACACCAATGCGTTTATGGACCAACCCAATCCGCAGGCGATTGTTTACGTACTCAAGATCATAAACACCATTAAATAAATCGAGCACATATCTTCTCTGTGCGGTACGTAAGCGTGCAAGGGTGTCTGAGTCTCCGATCAGCAGCGCAATTTCTGACACGCTGGTTTGTAAGCCATAAAAGTCATCGACGATTTTATCTATGTTTTCTTCAATGATGGGCTTAAAGGATTGCAGGGCCTTTACGTCCGCCCCAGTAAAAGAGAAGAGCGCCTTACGAGACTCGATCTCCAGCTCAGTGATCCGCATTTGTTCGAAAAGGGTCTGTTCCGTTTGTAGCATCAGGCATTCCTCTTGTAAAACAACGAATTGCATCCTTGCACTACACTGCCTAGATTTGGCTGATGATTGCTTGCCTGTTGTCGTCCACAATAGCCAGTGATGCCCTTGTAGTTAAGTTGATAACGGACTGATTTTCAAATGAACAGCAGAAGAAATGAGAAATATTAATATTTACGCTGGCAGAATATTTGGCATAAAAAAGCCGGAACAAGTTCCGGCTTTGAAATTATTCGAGTAACGAATTAAACGCGTTCGAATACAGTTGCAATACCTTGGCCTAAACCAATACACATGGTCGCTAACCCTAAGGTCGCGTCTTTGTCTTCCATCAAGTTGATCAGCGTCGTAGAGATACGAGCGCCTGAACAACCCAGTGGGTGACCTAGTGCTATCGCGCCGCCGTTGAGGTTGATTTTGTCATCAACTACATCTGCTAAACCTAAATCTTTCACACAAGGTAAAGACTGAGCAGCAAACGCTTCGTTAAGTTCAATCACATCTAAATCGGCAACGGTAATACCGGCACGAGCTAGTGCTTTTTGCGTGGCTGGCACTGGGCCGTAACCCATAATAGCCGCGTCACAACCTGCAACCGCCATAGAGCGAATACGTGCACGAATTGGTAAGCCAAGTGCACGCGCTTTAGATTCTTCCATGATCAACATGGCTGAGGCGCCATCAGACAGTGCAGAAGAAGTACCAGCAGTTACAGTACCGTTTACTGGATCAAACACGGGACGCAGTGCAGCCAAAGATTCCATTGTGGTTTCTGGGCGGATCACTTCGTCTTGCAGGACTTTAATTAAGGCGCCGTTAGCATCGTGACCTTCAATGCCATAGATTTCCTTAGCAAAGCGGCCTTCAACCGTTGCAGCATAAGCGCGTTGGTGTGAACGTACCGCAAAAGCATCTTGCTGTTCACGGGTAATACCGTGCAGTTTACCCAGCATTTCAGCCGTTAAACCCATCATGCCAGAGGCTTTTGCCACGTTGTTAGCAAGACCTGGGTGGAAGTCGACACCATGGCTCATTGGCACGTGGCCCATGTGTTCTACGCCACCAATAATAAAGGTGTCGCCCATGCCAGTCATAATCGCACGTGCAGCTTGATGGATAGCATCCATTGATGAACCACATAGGCGGTTAACCGTCACAGCGCCAGCGGTCTTTGGAATGCCCGCTAATAGCGAAGCGTTACGGGCGATGTTGAAGCCTTGCTCTAGGGTTTGTTGCACACAACCCCAAATCACGTCTTCAATCAGGTTTGGGTCGAGTTGCGGGTTACGTAGCAACAGACCTTTCATTAATTCGGCAGACAGAGTTTCTGCACGCACATTACGAAATACTCCAGCCTTTGAGCGGCCCATCGGAGTACGGATGCAGTCTACGATAACAGCTTGTTTCATGATTAAATTCCTTTCCCGCTAATTAGGCTTGGTAGTAGCTACCGTTATTGGCTGCTAATGTGCGCATCGCATCAGTGACTTGATACAGACCGCCCAAGTGAGCGTACTTGTCTGCTAAGGCGACAAAGTTCGCGACACCCATGGTATCCAAGTAACGGAACACGCCGCCTCTGAATGGCGGGAATCCTAAGCCATAAACTAGGCCCATATCCGCTTCGGCAGGCGATGCGACAATACCTTCTTCTAAACAGCGCACGGTTTCGATGATCATAGGGATCATAGTACGGGCAATAATGGCATCGGCTTCAAAGGCTTTTAACTCGCCAAAGGCATCTTTCAATAGGCCGTAGCTCGTTGGATCGACATCTTTCTTCGGCTTGCCACGGCTATCGACTGAATAGACATAGAAACCTTTGCCATTTTTCTGGCCAAGACGTTTGTTCTCAAACATCACATCAATCGCGTCAGTGCCTGATTTACCCATGCGATCAGGGAAACCTTCAGCCATAACAGCTTGGGCGTGATGACCTGTGTCTAAACCGACTACGTCGAGCAGGTAAGCTGGACCCATTGGCCAACCGAATTGTTTTTCCATCACTTTGTCGATTGCAGCAAAGTCGCCACCTTCGGCAAGTAAGCCGTTAAAGCCTGCAAAGTAAGGGAAGAGTACGCGGTTAACGAAGAAGCCGGGGCAATCATTAACAACGATTGGGGTCTTGCCCATTTTGCTGGCATAAGCCACAACAGAGGCGATGGTTTCTTCAGAGCTGTGTTCGCCACGGATAACTTCGACCAACGGCATTTTGTGCACTGGGTTGAAGAAATGCATACCGCAGAAACGCTCAGGTTTCTTCATGCTCTTAGCGAGCAAGTTGATTGAAATTGTTGAAGTGTTTGACGCGATAATTGCATCTTCACTCACATAGCCTTCAACTTCGGCTAAAACCTGTGCTTTGATTTTTGGATGTTCAACAACGGCTTCAACGACAACATCACTGTGTTTAATCGCGGCATAATCTAACGAAGGCGTGATGTTGTTCAGCACTTTGGCCATTTTTTCTGGCGTTGAACGGCCACGGGCTACTTGGGCAGACAGCAGTTTAGCGGCTTCATTGAGGCCTAAATCTAATGCTGGCTGGGCAATGTCTTTCATGACAATCGGTGTGCCTTTACTGGCGCTTTGGTAAGCGATGCCGCCGCCCATAATGCCTGCGCCTAATACGGCCGCGTTGTTGACTTCTTTTGCTAACTTGCCGGCTTTCTTCGCTTTACCTTTAACAAATTGATCATTAAGGAAAATACCGATAAGTGCCTTAGCTACGTCAGTTTTAGCCAGCTTGATAAAGGCTTGATGTTCGATTTGTAATGCTTCAGCACGACCTTTAGTCGATGCTTGCTCAATCACGCTTACAGCAGCCATTGGTGCAGGGTAGTGTTTACCCGCAACCGCAAACACCATGCCTTTGGCTGTGGTGAATGACATCATAGCTTCAAGTTTTGGCAGTGTTAGTGCAGACAGTTTACGGTTACGACGTGCTTGCCAATCCAGCTTTTCAGCAACAGCATCTTTGAGCATTTGAATCGCAGCAGCTTCTAACGCTTGTGGTGTAACCACGGCATCAACAGCGCCGACTTTCAGTGCATCTTCAGCGCGTTGGTCTTTACCTGTGGTGATCCACTCAAGTGCGTTATCTGCACCAATCACACGTGGCAGACGAACCGTGCCGCCAAAACCTGGGATGATGCCGAGTTTAGTTTCAGGTAAACCGATTTTGGCTGTGGTGTCTGCGATACGGAAATCGGTTGCCAGAATGGTTTCACAGCCGCCACCTAAGGCAAAGCCTTTGATTGCTGATGCGGTTGGGAAAGGCAAGTCTTCGAGTTTGTTGAAGACTGCGTTAGCTTGTTCAACCCAAGAGAGCAATACGGCGTCATCTTGTGCGAACAGGCCTAAAAATTCGGTAATGTCGGCGCCCACAATAAAGGTATCTTTACTTGAGGTCAGCACTAACGCTTTGATATTGGAATCTTGCTTGATGCTGTCTAATGCCGCATCGAGCGAGGCGAGGGTTTCTCTGTCGAATTTGTTCACCGAACCGGGTGCGTTAAAGCACAGCTTGGCAATATTATCCTCGAGTAACTCAACCTGAATTGTAGGACTTTGGTAGATCATTGCTTGCTTCCTTTTGGCTTAAAAGTGATACCCACCATTATGTGTTGGTGCTAGTACGACTCTCTATCTCACAGCAGCTTCGGCCATCATTTGACCAGTTGTGTGCCAGTGTGCTTCGAAATTCGATAAATTACAACACCCAATTTAAACGACTGTTTAATTTCTTGTCGGCTAGAGTGATTTTTCACCTTTGTGATACACTGCACAGAGTGTAGAACACCTAGAATGCGTTAAATCACTTTGCGGATAAATAGGTCTTTGTGGCTGTTTACCTTAGACGTTTAAACGCTGCAGCCATGCTAGGGTTGAACATAACTCTTAAAGATAATCATGATGTTATCGCTTTAATGTTCTTTGTTCCGCGGCCATGTATTTTAGATTGAGTGACAGTTTAGTGTTTTGATTGAATCTGTTGTTCATGATCAGATTAAGAATATGTGAGCAAATTCGGCTCATATTATTAACTTTTATTCATTGCAGGAGATGACAAATGGATCAGTTGGCTCATCACTATCGTGCCCATATTGCCGAGTTAAACCGTCGAGTCGCAGAGATTTTGTCTCGAGAAGCCTTGTCTGGTTTAGTGATCCATTCGGGTCAGCCGCATCGGATGTTTTTGGATGATATCAATTATCCCTTTAAGGCAAACCCGCACTTCAAGGCATGGTTGCCAGTGCTAGATAATCCGAATTGCTGGTTAGTGGTTAACGGCCGTGATAAGCCGCAGCTGATTTTTTATCGTCCTGTGGATTTTTGGCACAAAGTGTCTGATGTGCCTGATATGTTTTGGACTGAGTATTTCGATATTAAGCTGCTGACCAAGGCTGATAAGGTCGCTGAGTTTTTACCGACAGATATCGCCAATTGGGCCTATTTAGGTGAGCATTTAGATGTGGCCGAAGTGCTGGGTTTTACCAGTCGTAATCCCGATGCTGTGATGAGTTATTTGCATTACCACAGAACCACTAAAACCGAATATGAGCTGGAATGCATGCGCCGCGCGAATCAAATTGCGGTGCAGGGACATTTGGCGGCTAAAAATGCCTTTTATAATGGTGCGAGCGAGTTCGAAATCCAGCAGCACTATTTATCTGCAGTTGGCCAGAGCGAGAATGAGGTGCCCTATGGCAATATCATCGCCCTTAACCAAAATGCGGCGATTTTGCATTACACCGCACTTGAACACCAAAGCCCTGCGAAACGTTTGTCATTTCTTATCGATGCGGGCGCGAGTTACTTTGGCTATGCCTCTGATATCACCAGAACCTACGCATTCGAGAAAAATCGTTTCGATGAATTGATCACTGCGATGAACAAGGCGCAGCTAGAGCTTATCGACATGATGCGTCCGGGTGTGCGTTATCCCGATTTACACTTGGCCACCCATGCTAAAGTCGCGCAAATGCTATTGGATTTTGATTTAGCCACAGGTGATGCCCAAGGTTTGGTCGATCAAGGCATAACCAGTGCTTTCTTCCCACATGGCTTAGGCCACATGTTAGGTCTACAAGTGCATGATGTTGGCGGCTTCTCCCACGATGAACGCGGTACTCATATCGCGGCGCCAGAGGCACATCCATTCCTACGTTGCACCCGCATTTTAGCGCCAAACCAAGTGCTTACCATGGAACCTGGGTTATACATCATCGATACTCTGCTCAATGAACTTAAACAAGATAGCCGTGGCGAACAGATCAACTGGCAAACGGTTGATGAGTTAAGACCTTTTGGCGGTATTCGTATCGAAGATAACGTCATAGTGCATCAAGATAGAAACGAGAACATGACCCGTGAACTCGGTTTGACCGATTGATCATAGGGTAAAGATTAGGGCGGATGTGTGCTCGAAAGTTATAGCGTTCCCTGTGAAGATATCGTGATTGAAGAAGAGATAAAGCATAGCCGCTTTATCTCTTTTCTCTTTCATTGCGATAGCTTTGATAAATTTAAGTTAGTACTCACTGACATAAAGCGTGACTATCCCGGCGCAAGCCATTATTGCTCTGCTTTTGTGGCTGGCGCACCGGATGATAGCGTCTTGATTGGTTCGAGTGATGACGGCGAACCTGCCGGCAGTGCTGGTCGCCCTATGTTAGCTGTGTTGCAAGGGGCGAATATCGGCGAAGTGGGTGCTGTTGTGGTGCGTTATTATGGCGGCACTAAGCTAGGCGTTGGTGGGCTGGTTCGGGCTTATACGTCAGGCTTACGGCAAGGTCTGGTTCAATTGCCGACACGACTAAAACAGTTACGTTATCCCGCCAAGTTGCATTGTGATTATGCGCAGCTGCGCGATGTTGAGCATCTATTACAGCAAGTCGATGCCGTGATAATCGATAAGCAATTTGCTGAAGCGGTCGATATTGTGTTCGAGATAGGCAGGCAGCAACAGGCATTACTGTGTGAGTCGCTGGCGACGCTCAGTCAGGGAAGTTTGAGGCCTGAGTTTGAGCTGTGATGCCTGCGTAAATTATGCCAAAATAGCCCAAATGCTGAAAATACCTTTGCAGCCAATGGAATGATTGAACTCGCTTAATGCAATATAAAACCATAATACGAATCATAGGGCTGCTGATTGGTTTATTTTCAATCACTATGCTGCCACCAGCACTGATCGCTGTTTGGTATAACGATGGCGGCGGCACGGCGTTTATGCAGGCATTTTTTGTCAGCCTATTTATTGGTTTCTGGCTCTGGTATCCCAATCGCCACTGTAAAGAAGAATTGCGTACCCGAGAGGGTTTCTTGATTGTGGTCCTGTTCTGGACCGTACTGGGTTCTATCGGTGCTTTACCGTTTATCTTCTCGAGTCAACCCGACCTCAGTTGGACCGATAGTTTCTTCGAATCTTTCTCTGCGTTAACCACCACCGGAGCCACAGTGATTGTCGGGCTCGACTTCTTACCTAAAGCCATTCTGTTTTATCGCCATATGCTGCAATGGCTCGGCGGTATGGGGATTATTGTGCTCGCCGTGGCGATTTTACCTGTGCTTGGCGTAGGGGGAATGCAGCTCTATCGCGCTGAAATTCCGGGCCCAGTGAAAGACAGTAAGATGACACCGCGGATCGCCGAAACAGCTAAGGCACTGTGGTATATCTATTTATTGCTAACTATTTCCTGTGCGACCGCTTATTGGCTGGCGGGCATGAGTGTGTTCGATGCGGTTTGCCATTCATTTTCAACTATCGCTATTGGCGGTTTTTCGACCCATGATGCTAGCATGGGATATTTCGATAGCTCAGTGATTAACCTTATTTGTGTGTTCTTTTTAATCGTTTCTGCGGTTAACTTTAGCGTGCATTTTGCGGCATTTTCGCGGCGAGGAATTAACGTTAGAGTGTATTTTAAAGATGCCGAATTTAAGATGCTGGTGGCGATTCAACTCATTCTTACCGCGATTTGTTTCCTCACGCTTTATCATTCGGGCATTTATGATTCGCCGGAAGAAACCTTAGATCATGCCTTATTTCAGGCGGTTTCCGTGGCCACTACCGCAGGGTTTGGTACTGAAAGCTTCCACATGTGGCCGCTGTTTTTACCTATTTTATTGATATTTTCGAGCTTTATCGGTGGCTGTGGTGGCTCAACTGCGGGTGGGATTAAGGTGATTCGGGTCATTTTGCTGCTGTTACAGGGCTCGCGCGAATTAAAGCGACTGGTTCATCCTAAGGCGATGTTCTCTATCCGTATCGGTTCTAAAGCCTTGCCCGATCGCGTTGTCGATGCCGTGTGGGGATTCTTCTCTGCCTATGCGCTGGTGTTTGTGATCTGTATGCTTGCACTCATGGCGATGGGATTAGATGATATTACCGCCTTTAGTGCTACCGCGGCTTGCTTAAACAACTTAGGCCCAGGCTTAGGTGCGGTAGCCAGTAACTACGCCAGTATTGGCGATGGCGCCAAATGGGTATTGGTCGTGGCTATGCTGTTTGGTCGCCTCGAAGTATTTACCTTACTGATTTTGTTTACGCCAACTTTTTGGAAGAATTAATCATGCAGACGTTAATAATATATTCGACGATTGATGGCCAAACATTGGCAATTTGCCAAAAAATGAAGACGATTGCAGAGCAGGCGGGAGAACAGGTTGCTCTGGTTACATTAGAGCAGGCTGAAGCGTTGAGCTTAGCTGATTTTGATAAAGTGCTGATCGGCGCCAGTATTCGTTATGGTAAGCATAGACCTGAACTTTACCAGTTTGTGAACCGCCACCATGCGGTGCTCGATACTAAGATTAATGGCTTTTTTACCGTTAATGTCGTGGCGCGCAAACCCTTAAAGAATACGCCTGAAACCAATCCTTATATGCAAAAGTTTCTGCAGCTTTCACTATGGCAGCCACAGTTGCTTGAAGTGTTTGCGGGCAAGATTGATTATCCTAAATACGGTTTCTTCGATCGCACTATGATACGTTTCATTATGTGGATGACTAAAGGGCCAACCGATATCACAGGCACCTTTGAGTTTACCGATTGGGAAAAAGTCGACGCCTTCGGTAACCGCTTTAGCCAACACTAAAAATCATTAAGCCCTAATCACTTGCAAGCGATTAGGGCTTAAATTTAAGCTAGCTTTACCGTGTTACACTGCGCAGTAGCGGCTATGCAGAATCGAAATCACTTGGGTGACTTGTTCGTTCTTGAGCTTGTAGTAAACAATTTGCGAGCTCTTACGGGTATCCACCAGATCTTCAGCGCGTAATACGGCTAAATGCTGGGATAGTGCCGACTGGCTTAATGGCACAGTGGCATTGAGTTCAGTTACGCTCAACTCTTTGTCTAGTAATAGGCACAAAATCATTAGGCGATAAGGGTTCGCTATGGCCTTAAGCCATTTAGCCGCACTTTCCGCATTAGTTACCATTGCAGCTACATCTATGTCATTTTGCATAAGGTCACTCACTTCATCGCTTTTGATTAGATAATTCTAATTGAACACCTGTGTTTACGCAATCATACTGCTCAGCCATGCAGATCTCAATTTTTGCATCTCAGAATATGAGATACGGCTGATTTGTGATCCTATCAGAGGTTTATTTAACGTAATCTTGCCACAATGGTGACATTAACTCAGTGGATCGGTAATTCCCTATGACACGCGTTCTCGTACTTTATTTTACCCGTGGTGGCCACACAGCCAAGATTGCCAATGCAATTGCCGACCAATTAACCTTTCGTGGCGCTAAGGTCGATCTCGTTGATATCAATAGTGCTGCCGCAACTTGTATCAATTGGCCCGATTACGAGGTTGTCGCCTTAGGTGCCTGCGTACTCTATGGCACCTATGATAAGAGTGTGTTCAAGTTTATCGAGCAGCATGCAGAGGCTTTGGGTGCATTACCAAACAGTTTCTTCTGCATCAACGTGGTAGCGAGAAATCCAGAAAAACGTATTCCTGAGAATAATAAATATCTGCAAAAGTTCATCGCTTTATCGCCGTGGACGCCAGCCGATCTTAAAATTATTGCGGGGAAAGTGGATTATCCTTCATGGCCTTGGTACGACAGGTGGATGATCCAGTTGATTATGAAAATGACCAAAGGCCCAACCGATCCTAAGTCTGTTATCGATTACACCGACTGGGCAGATGTGAAGGTCTATGCCGATCATCTGCTTGAATTAGTCGACGTTACCGCTATTTAGGACGAGTCAGGCTTAATAGAAAAGGCGCATAACAAGTTAAGCGCCTTTTTAATATTCAAGCTTTACAGAATTAATACTTCCAGAAACTCGGGTGGAATAACACTGCTACGGTCAGAATTTCTAAACGACCGAGTAACATGCCGAGTGACAACGCCCATTTCGCCACGTCGGGTAGGGTTGAGAAGTTACCCGCAGGGCCAATAATCGGCCCTAAGCCAGGACCTACGTTCGTGACTGCCGTGATAGCGCCAGTAAAACTGGTCATAGGGTCGAGCCCCGTGAGCACTAAAATCACCGACAAGCCTACAATCACCATTACAAACAACAGCACGAAAGTGATCAGCGAGCGCACGATATCTTCACTGATGATGCGATTGTTGTAGCGTTCCCTAAAGATTCCGTTTGGATGACATTGCTGTTTCAATTGCTCACGCATAATGGCGCCAGCAATTTGAAACCGGAAGATTTTAATCCCGCCAGAAGTTGAGCCAGAGCAGCTACCGACAAACATTAAGAACATAAAGGCGATGTTGGCAAAGGCGCCCCAAGCACCGTAATCCGTTAAGCCATAACCTGTGGTGGTCACCACAGAAACTACGTTAAAGCTGGATAAACGCAGCGCATCGAGGAGTTCAATATCGCGGGTTTGCCACAGCCAAAAGCCAATAGAACAAGACACGAAGGTCAGGAAAAACAAGAAGCCTTTGACCTGAGCATCGTTCCAAATGCGCAGATCCCTTTGCTGTATGGTGTGCACAAACATGAGTAGCGGTAAACCACCCGCCGCCATAAAGAACACGCCAACCCAGTGAGCCGAGTGGGAGAACGCGGCCATTGAGCTATCAGATGTTGAGTAGCCGCCGGTCGATAGGGTGGTCATGGCATGGTTGATGGCTTGAAACCAAGTCATTCCCGCCAGATGATAAGCAACGCAGCAGGCAACAGTTAGCAAAATATAAATAAAGAATAAGTACTTAGCCATGCTCTGGGTGCGTGGTACGGCTTTATCGCTCCAATCGGACGATTCAGTGCGGAACAGCCGCATACCACCGACGTTCAAGAAGGGCAGAATGGCCACCGCCATCACAATAAAGCCAATCCCGCCAAGCCACTGCAATAAAGAGCGCCAGATTAAAATGCTGTGATCCATGGTATCCAACCCCGAGAGCACAGTAGAACCTGTGGTCGTGATGCCGGACATAGTTTCAAAGAAGGCGTCGGTATAACCAATCCCGTGATACAAGGTAAAGGGCATGGCCGCAAACAGGCTCACGATCAACCACGTCAAGCTGGTCAGCAGGAACATATCGCGGATATTGAGGTTAATGGCTTTGCTCTGGCCATTGTGTAAACACAAGCTGGCACTAATGCCTGTCACTAACGCCGACAGCATGAAAGAGCCCACGGTTTCCTCGGCATTAAACACGGCGAGGAGCAGTGGGATCAACATGAAGGCTGTCAGCATGGACAAAAACAGCCCTAAAATAAACAATAGTGGTCTAAAGTTCAGCATAAGTTGGCTTACTTAGGTTCTTAGAAGAAGAAAGCACTTGGTTGGAAAAGCTTCTCGACTTCGCCGACAAACTTTTTATTCACTAGGAATAAGATCACGTGATCCCCTTGCTCTATCACGGTTTTGTCGTGGGCCATTAATACTTCGTCGTTGCGGACAATAGCACCAATGGTGGTTCCCGGTGGCAACTTAATATCACCAATGGCTTTGCCAACGACTTTAGACGTGCTGGCATCTCCATGGGCAATGGCTTCAATTGCCTCGGCGGCGCCGCGACGTAGGGAGTAAACGTTACAGATATCACCTTGGCGGATATGGGTTAACAGTGCCGAAATGGTGGCTTGTTGGGGTGAGATAGCAATATCGATGTTAGCTTCTTGGACGATATCGACATAGGCTTCGCGCTGGATCAGCACCATGACCTTTTTTGCGCCCATACGCTTTGCCAGTAATGCTGACATAATATTGGCTTCATCGTCATTGGTCACCGCAATAAATACGTCGGTTTGATCTATGTGTTCTTCGAGCAGTAATTCTTGATCCGAAGCGTCACCGCAGAACACGGTAGTATTTTCCAGTTGCTCCGATAGGGCTTCAGCGCGCTCATACTTGTGCTCAATCAGTTTAACTGAGTGGGTACGCTCAAGGCGTTTGGCTAAACCTAAGCCTATGTTACCGCCACCGGCGATCATAATGTTGCGGTAGGAGTTATCGAGCTTTTGCATTTCGCTCATCACAGCGCGAATATGGCGACTGTCGGCGACGAAGAATACTTCATCATCGGCTTCGATAATCGTGGTACCGCGAGGCATGATAGGGCGGCCTTGGCGGAAAATTGCCGCAACCCGGGTATCAATATTTGGCATGTGTTCGCGCAGTGCCGCTAACGCATTACCTACCAGTGGACCACCATAATAGGCACGAACGGCCACTAGACTTAGCCGTCCTTCGGCAAATTCGAGCACTTGCAGTGCGCCGGGATATTCAACGAGTCGTTGGATGTAAGCGGTCACTAACTGTTCAGGGGCGATTAACTCATCGATCACGAAGCCGCCGCGGGGGCGGCCGTCGCTATTTTTGGTTTCACTGTCGATAAAAAGTTTATCGCGCATCGCCAGATAAGGTTCTGAGCGAATACGGGCAATTTTTGTTGGTGTGCCGAAGAGGGTGTAAGCAATTTGGCAGGCGGCCATGTTGCATTCATCGCTATTGGTTACCGCGATCAGCATGTCGGCATCTTCTGCGCCTGCTTCTCTAAGTACGTCTGGATGGGCCGCATGGCCCGCCACAACGCGAAGGTCATATTTATCTTGCAGGGCGCGTAGTCGGGATTTGTCACTATCTACAATAGTGATGTCATTATTCTCACCGACCAAGTTCTCGGCCAAGGTTCCCCCGACTTGACCCGCACCTAATATGATAATTTTCATGGCCTTGCTTACTTCCTAATCGGTCGCTTTTAATAAACGGGCGTAATAGAACCCATCCATATTGTCTTGTCCTGGCGTGATTTGCCAACCTATATCCTGTGGCGAATGTTGCTGGGAGAGTGTGTCTAGCTTAGCATCTGTGGTTCTGGCCAAAAATGCACTGATCTGGTCGCGGTTTTCCTGCGGTAAAATCGAGCAAGTAGCATAAAGCAGCGTGCCACCGGGTTTGAGCCACTTCCAGCAATGATCGAGAATTTGCTGTTGTAGTTCAGCCAGTTCTTCGATGTCATGGTTTTTACGTAACCATTTGATATCGGGATGGCGGCGGATCACTCCCGTGGCCGAGCATGGCGCGTCCAGTAAGATACGATCAAATTGTCCACCTTGCCACCATGAGTCAATATTGGCCGCATCGCCATGGATAAGCTCCGCTTTTAATGACAAGCGGTCAAGGTTCTGTTGCACCCGCTCGAGACGTTTAGCATCAAAGTCGACGGCAACCAGTTTAATGCTTGGCTCAAGTTCGAGTAGATGACAGCTTTTACCACCGGGCGCAGCGCAGGCATCGAGGATTAATTCATTCGCTTGTGGTGCCAGTAATGTCGCCGCCCACTGCGCCGCGCCATCTTGCACTGAGGCGGCACCTTCATGGAAGCGTGGCAGTGTGGCAACATCCTTTGGATGCGCTAAAAGAATGGCATCTGCACTGCTGCCTTCACTCGCTTCAATTTCGAGGTCGGCTAAAGCGGCGAGGTATTCGGTACGGCCTTGGGATAAGCGATTATTACGCAGCCACATAGGTGGGCGTTCATGGCTTTGTTGAATGATGTCTTGCCATTGCTCGGGATAGGCTTCTTTTAAGCGCTTAATCAACCAAGCGGGTGTGTTGTAGCTTAAGGTATCTGACTCAGTGCTGAGCGGCGAAAGCTGGCGCTGAATGTTGCGCAGTACACCGTTAACGACCTTAACCATGCCTTCAAACTTTAACTGGCGACAGGCTTCGGCGGTTTCTGAAATCGCGGCGTGGCTTGGAATGCGAGTGAAGTAAAGTTGATAGCAACCTATGATCAGCAACTGGTGGATAATCCTTTGCTTACCTTTGAGTGGTTTCGCTAGGCATTCACTGATGCGTTTCTCTATTTGTGGCAGAGTGCGCATCACGCCGTAACAGAGTTCGGCGAGTAGGGCTTTATCTTTGCCGCTGGCAAGGTGCTTTTGTTGATCGGGCAATGCCACTGAGAGTGACACGCCTTTTTCTAATACTTCGAAGATGGCTTTCGCAGCCAGCGCGCGCAAGTTCATACTATTGTGCCTCGTTGGCGAGGCGAGTATTCGGACTAAACCATTCACCTCGAGCATTGAGAATATCGGCAACATTGAGCGGCTTTTTCCCTGGCAGCTGCATACTTAGCAGGGTCAATACGCCGTCGGCAGTGGCGACTTCTATGCCTTTTTTGCTGGCGCTGATAATAGTGCCCGGAGCGGCTGTGCTGGTGGTTTCGCTGACTTGGGTCTGCCACACTTTAATGGTATTGCCTTGGTGCTCAAAGTAACTCACTGGCCAAGGATTAAAGGCACGGACTTCTTGCCAGAGTTGTTTGGCAGATTTATTCCAATCGAGTCTGGCTTCTTCTTTACTGAGTTTTTCTGCGTAGTTCGCTAAAGCTTCATCTTGTTTTTCAGCGGCTAAGGTGCCGTTTGCTAGACCTTCGAGGGCTTGCAATAGGGCAACAGGACCTTGTTCCGCCAATTTCTCGTAAAGGCTGGCTGAGGTGTCGCTATCTTCAATCGGCAGAGTGGTTTTCAGTAGCATATCGCCGGTATCTAAACCCACATCCATCTGCATAACGGTCACGCCGGTTTCTTTGTCGCCGGCCCAAAGTGCGCGTTGGATCGGTGCGGCACCACGCCAGCGTGGCAAAATAGAACCGTGAACGTTAATACAACCTAGACGCGGCGTATCTAATACGACTTTTGGCAGGATCAGACCGTAGGCAACCACCACCATGATATCGGCATTCAGCGCGGCAAGTTCTTGTTGCGCGGGTTCTTTACGTAATGAACCAGGTTGATACACAGGAATATTGTTGGCGACGGCGAGTTCTTTTACTGGGCTGGCGGTCAGTTTCTTGCCGCGGCCAGCGGGTCTATCGGGCTGAGTGTAAACGCCAATCACATTGTGGTGTGAGTTCAACAGTGCTTGTAAGTGGCGAGCGGCAAAATCCGGTGTTCCGGCAAAGATGATGTTGAGTGGTTTCAAATCTGATCCTATGCTTCTTTGGCGTCCAATCGGGCCGCTTTTTCAAGTTTTTGTTT
Organism: Shewanella sp. N2AIL; assembly: GCF_022690845.1. Taxonomy (NCBI): domain Bacteria; kingdom Pseudomonadati; phylum Pseudomonadota; class Gammaproteobacteria; order Alteromonadales; family Shewanellaceae; genus Shewanella; species Shewanella sp. N2AIL. The sequence continues at coordinate 63,343 of NZ_JALBYT010000026.1, forward strand.
GATCCGCTGACGTTTTAGCGGCGACAGATAATCGACAAACAATTTGCCTTTGAGGTGATCCATTTCGTGTTGAATACAGATAGCAAAAAGCTCATCGGCCTCAACAATAAATTCGTTGCCGTGCCTGTCTAAGGCTTTTACCGTAACAAATTCGGCGCGATCGACTTTGGCATAAATGCCTGGCACCGACAGGCAACCTTCTTCATTGCAGAAGTCGCCGCTGCTGGCGATAATTTCGGGATTAATAAACACTTTAGGTCGTTCGACTTCATCTTGTAAGTCCATGACAATAAGTTGTTTATGGTAATCCACTTGGGTCGCGGCCAGACCGATACCTTTTTCTTGGTACATGGTTTCGAACATATCATCAATTTGAGTTTGCAGCTCGGCATTAAACTCTGTGATGGGTGTGGCTTGTGTCCGCAATCTTTCGTCAGGAAATTGTAATACTTTTAATTGTGCCATACATAAACTCTTAACAAGTCTGTCAAATCTCTGCCAGTTAGTTATACTGACTGATGCTAATGGGTTAATTTTAATCTTTAGTGCCTATCAATAACAGTAAAAGCTCAAACTAAGAGCCAAACAACATGGAAATACCCATGAAACGGTTAATTTTACTCGCGTTAATGACATTCAATTGCACGTTTGTTGCCGCCGATACCCTTACGCTGAAAGCGGGGCATCCTGAGTCATATGTGGTGAAAAAGGGCGATACTCTTTGGGATATCTCCGCAGCGTTTCTAAATGATCCATGGAAATGGCCACGTCTTTGGGATGTAAACCCACAGATTGCCAATCCCCATCTTATTTATCCTGGCGATCAACTCACACTCGTGTTTGTCGATGGTCAGCCTCGGCTTGTGCGCAACGGCGACATGGTTGACAGTGCTAAACCCCATGTGAAGAAGAGTCCTGAAGGACGGATCATTGCTAAGAGCAATGCGATTCCTGCCGTCGACTTGGCCTTAATTGAACAGTATTTAGTGCAGAATCGCGTTGTCGCAACCGACTGGCTTGCCGAGCAACCTATGGTATTGGCAGGTGAAAGCCCATCGCGTCACCATATTGTGGGTGATGTGATTTATATCGATGCTGAACTGCCGATAAATCAAAAGTACGGTGTTTACGAACGTGGTCGCGAGTTTTTCAATAAAGCCTCAGGCGAAGCGATAGGACAAGAGGCCATTTTAGCCTCAACTGGGCAAGTGGTTGAGTCTGGTAAGGTTTCAAAAATTAAGTTGTTAACCAGCTTTCGTGAAACCAAAGCGGGTTTCAGAGTCATGCCGATGGAAAGTGATTCCTTGATGTCAGCTTACTTCACCCCAAAACCGGCAGAGTTAAAGACGCCAGCCGTCGTGCTTGCAATCGAATCAAAGATGCGTGAAGCGGGTAAGTTAGATGTGGTGTACTTAGATAAAGGCACCCAAGATGGGGTTGAGCCCGGAGTCGTGTTTTCTATTTACCGTGATGGTGAAGTCATCGTCATCAACAATGATGGTATGCCAGTGCCTGCCACTGAGCGCACCGCCTACGATAACTTAATGGCATCTGTCTCATCGGATCGCGCTATTCAAATGCCAGATATCTATCATGGCAAACTGTTGGTGTTCAAAGTATTCGACAAAGCGAGCTTAGGTTTGATTGTCTCCACCGAGCGGCCTGTGCGTGTCGACGATAAGTTAATTGCCCCTGAGTCTTTAGCCTTAAGAGGTCAGTAATATCTGAACATTTGGTCGATTGGTTAGTTGTTTGCGCTGTATCTGGGCTGGGACCCGCTCGGATCCAACAATTATTAACGCACATGGAAGTGGACGACCTCAGGCAAAGGTTAGAGCACGAGAGAGAAGCGCTACCTTTATCTGACCATCTGCTCCATAGTCTTGCTATTGATTATCAAAAAGTCGATGTCGCCCTCGAATGGCAGCAGCAAGCAGCTGACAATTATCTTGTTTGTTTCTCCGATCCGCTTTATCCGCCGTTATTAAAACAACTCTCAGATCCGCCCGTGGTTCTGTTCGTTAAAGGTTGTTTGGAGGCGTTAGCCCTTCCTTATCTTGCAATTGTCGGCAGTCGTAATGCTTCACCTGGCGGATTGCAGGTCGCTTATCAGCTGGCTGCGGAGATGTCCTCAATGGGATTTGGTATCTGCAGCGGTATGGCGATGGGGATTGATGGCGCTGCCCATAAAGCCTGTGTTGAACATCAAGGGCGAACTGTTGCTGTGCTCGGGACTGGTATTGAGACTGTTTATCCACGAAAACATCGGCAGCTTTATCATGATATTCAGCAGCAAGGCTGTATACTTAGCGAGTTTTGGCCAGATGTCGGTCCCTTTGCGGGGAATTTCCCGAAACGAAATCGGATTATTAGCGGTCTTTCTTTAGGGACTCTTGTGGTTGAAGCCTGTCGTAAAAGCGGTTCTTTAATCACAGCTAGGTTGGCGATGGAGCAAGGGCGTGAGGTATTTGCCGTTCCGGGCTCAATCTTGGGCGGTTACCATCAAGGCTGTCATGATTTATTACGTGATGGGGCAAAACTTGTGGAAACAGCCGCCGATATAGTGGAGGAGTTGGCAAGTTTAACCGCTTACCACCTTGAAGAATTGAAGTTATGCCACCATATACAGCAAGGCGAGATTTGTAATTTGCCATTTTCGTCTCTGTTAGCTAGTGTAGGTTATGAAACTACATCCATTGATGCAGTAGTTGAACATAGTGGGAAAACGATAGATCTGGTGTTAGAACAAATGCTTGAACTTGAGTTGCAAGGTTGGGTGATTGCAGTACCCGGTGGTTACGTCAGAGTAAAGAGGAGCTAGCCATGTTTGATATCCTCATGTATCTATTTGAAAACTATGTTCACAGTGAAGTTGAACTACTAGTTGATGAAGACGAGTTAACCAAGGAACTCACTCGTGCCGGATTTCATCAATCCGAGATTTTAAAAGCGTTAACTTGGTTAGAGCGCTTAGCAGAATTACAAGAAGGGGATAAACCTTATCTTTGTAATCACGATCAGCATTCGTTTCGTATCTATACAAAGGACGAAATGGACAAGCTGGATGTGGAATCCCGCGGTTTCTTGCTGTTTTTAGAGCAAGTTAAAGTGCTGAATGTCGAAACCCGTGAAATGGTAATCGATAGAGTCATGGAGTTGGATGAGCCAACCCTGATTTTAGAAGATCTCAAATGGGTTATCTTAATGGTGTTGTTTAACGCTCCTGGTCATGAGTCCGCTTATGAGCAAATGGAAGATTTAATCTTCGAACAGCCAGAAGGCCGACTACATTCTTAATCGTTGTGAAAGATGAATTATGAGAGAAAGGAGGCTAAGACCTCCTTTTTTGATGCCATAAATTCCTTGATGGCACTGCGCTTGATATCCTAATGCGCTACGACAGGTGGTGAATGATTATGTCTAAGATTGATGAACAATTATTTAGTGCCCACGAACACGCACTGGAAAAAGAATACGAACTTTGCCCTGAATGTGGCAGCGAGTTATCGGTCAAACACAGTAAGCACGGCGGTTTTATTGGCTGTAATAATTACCCTAGCTGTAATTACACTCGTCCCTTAGTTCAGCACGAATCCATTGAAACTCAAGTGATTGAAGGTTCTGTATGCCCTGAATGTGGCCACGAGCTGGCGGTAAAGTCTGGTCGATTTGGGATCTTTATCGGTTGCACTCAATATCCTAGCTGCACACACATTGAAAAACAGGATCAAGCGGGTGACAAGCCTGACATCCCTTGCCCAAAATGCAAAACGGGTAAACTGGAGCACAGAACGAGCCGCTTCGGAAAGAGTTTTTATGCCTGCAGCGCTTACCCTAAGTGCAAGTTTATTGTGAATTATCCTCCGGTTGCTGAAGCTTGCCCTAGCTGTGGTTTTGGGATCTTAGTCGAGCGTAAAGGTGCGGCGGGGATGCGTTTAGAATGTCCGCAAAAAACCTGCAAGTACAAGCGCCCCTTGTAGCGAGGCCATTGCATAATATTTGTTGCCTTAGTGCGGCTTGAGTATAATCCCCAACCGACCGTTAGATGGGGCGGCGAAGATTCGGGTAATGACAAAAACTGATAAGACGCATAAGGTGATTTGATAATGTTGCAGCTACACCCATCCGATATAAAAGACATCATTCTTCAAGGTGGCGTTATCGCTTATCCAACCGAGGCGGTTTATGGCCTTGGTTGCGACCCAGATAACGACACTGCTATCCAAAAGTTATTGGCGGTAAAACAGCGCCCATGGCAGAAAGGACTGATCTTAGTCGCCAGTGATTTTCAGCAGCTTTTAGCTTATGTTGATAAATCGCAATTAACGGCTGAGCAGCTCGAATTTGCATTTTCCAAGTGGCCAGGGCCTTTTACCTTTGTTATGCCAATCAAAGCGCATGTTTCAAAATACCTCTGTGGCGAATTTGACTCTATCGCAGTGCGAGTGTCGGCCCATGCTGGGGTACAAGCCCTGTGCCGCGCGCTTAATAAACCTTTAGTGTCGACCAGTGCTAACCTTGCAGGTGAAGATCCCGCATTAACTGCCGCTGAAATCCTCGCTGATTTTACCGGTAAAATCGATGCACTGGTATTAGGCGAACTCGGCGAACAACGTCAGCCCTCGACCATTATCGATGCACGAAGCGGCAAAATTTTACGAAATGGACAATGAGCAAACCAATAATAAGGATAACAAGATGAGTGTGCCTGATGCTGCAGTGGTAAAAGCGTTTTTACTCGATTTACAAAACCGAATTTGTGCCGGTTTACAGGCTCTGGATGGCCAAGCAAGGTTTGCCGCCGATTCATGGACCCGCGCCGAAGGCGGTGGTGGCACGAGCCGAGTATTAACCCAAGGTGCAGTATTCGAGCAAGCTGGGGTTAACTTTTCCCATGTGACTGGCGCCGCTATGCCGGCGTCGGCAACGGCGCATCGCCCAGAACTGGCGGGTCGCAGTTTTGAGGCTATGGGTGTGTCTTTAGTGATCCATCCTAACAATCCTTATATCCCGACGACTCACGCCAATGTGCGCTTCTTCATCGCTCAAAAAGAGGGTGCTGATCCTGTGTGGTGGTTTGGCGGTGGTTTTGACTTAACGCCTTATTATCCATTTGAAGAAGATGTGCGCGAGTGGCACCAGACGTCTAAGGATATTTGTGCGCCTTTCGGGGATGAGGTTTATCCCAAGTATAAGAAATGGTGCGATGAGTATTTCTTCCTGCCGCATCGTAATGAAACCCGCGGTGTGGGCGGACTGTTTTTCGATGACTTGAATCAAGCAGGATTCGATCAAAGCTTTAGCTTTATGCAAGCCGTGGGCAATGGCTTCTTAACGGCCTATGCGCCGATTGTTGAGCGTCGTAAAGATACTGAGTTCGGTGAGCGTGAGCGTCAGTTCCAACTCTATCGCCGTGGTCGTTATGTTGAGTTCAACTTAGTCTACGACAGAGGCACGCTGTTTGGTCTGCAGACAGGTGGACGTACCGAGTCTATCTTAATGTCGATGCCGCCATTAGTGCGTTGGCAATATGCTTATACACCAGAGGCGGGAAGCCCAGAGGCAGATTTGTACGATAACTACCTCAAACCCCGCGACTGGGTTTAGCCGTTAATCATAAAAAGTGGATGCCATATCCACTTTATTGATTACGCATATGATCGGCCAGAGTTGAAATCGCCTCAAAAATGGCGGCTCGATGCTCTGGCTTTTTAATATTCTCTTCAATCGCAAACTTCATACAAAACAGCCATTGATCGCGCATTGCCTCATCAATATCGACATGCATGTGTCGTGCTCGCAATGCGGGATGACCATATTTTTGCTGATAAAGCTGCGGTCCACCGAGCCAACCACTTAAAAATTCAAACAACTTCTGCTCTGACTCCGCAATGGGCGCCCTATGAATGGCAAGCAGTGTTGTCGTCTCTGTTGAGCTTGCCATTTTCTGATAAAAACATTTAGTGATCGCGCGGATCACCTTCTCGCCGCCGATTAAGTCATAGGCGTTAGATTGACTCGGATCGCGATCATCCTGCGGCGGAGTGTGTTTACTAAAAATCTTTTTAAGCCAGTTCATTGGAATAGTCGTTCACTAAAGTAGAGTGTATTGAGCCGATGGCGCATTATAGCGTGAAACCTAGCGTGAAATTTAGTTGAGCATAATTCGTCTTGCGTGGGCTCAAAAGCGCGGTAGACTGCAAAGCCATCGAACCTAAAATTTCATATCGCAATGACAGACAGATACGCAGTGTTTGGCAATCCAATTAGCCACAGTAAATCGCCGTTCATCCATGGACAATTTGCCGCGCCCACCCAAGAGTCATTAACCTATGAAGCCATTCTTGCTCCGGTCGATGGTTTTGAAGCCTCATTGACGGCGTTTTTCAATGCGGGCGGCAAGGGCGCCAATGTGACAGTGCCTTTTAAGGAGCAAGCTTTTGCGCTGTGTGACAGTATTAGCCCAGAAGCCAAACTCGCTGGCGCAGTCAACACCTTAAGTTTATTGGCCGATGGCACTATTCGCGGTGATAACACCGACGGCTTAGGGCTGGTGGCCGATCTCATCGCTAACTTAGGTAGCTTGCAAGATAAGCGCGTGTTAATCATTGGCGCTGGTGGCGCGGCGCGCGGTTGTATTCTGCCGTTATTAAATGCGGGAATTGCGCAGCTGACCATCAGCAATCGCACTCACGCAAAGGCGCAGCATTTGGTCGATATCTTTACTTCTGTGGATAACGGCGCTTACGCGAGTAAAGTCACCGCCGTAGAAATGAGTGAGCTTGCGGGCGAGTTCGATATCATCATCAATTCAACCTCGGCTAGCCTTGCGGGCGAGTTGCCACCTTTGCCAGCACATATCATCACCACCCAAACCGTTTGTTATGACATGATGTATGGCGCCTCGGTCACCGCGTTTAACCAATGGGCACTCTCCCAAGGTGCTGCGAGAGTCATTGATGGGCTAGGTATGTTAGTCGGACAAGCGGCTAAGAGTTTTACCTTATGGCGAGGTGTTGAGCCCGACACCAAAGTGGTGTTGACGCTTTTGCGGGACAAACTAATGGCAGAGCCTAAGTAGGAAGCATGAATCAAAGTATTCTTTTCCCCGATCTGCAATATTGGGACGATGCCCAAGGGCAAATCTGTTTTATGGCGCAATCGCAGGGGATGAACATCAAGTGCTATATCAGTGCTGCTAAATTACGTGAGCTGAATGATTTCTCTGAACAGCCGAGCACCGATGAAGCGGCTGCTATGCTGGCATTGTTTGATGCGGTGAGATTTGACGCCGAAGAAATGGCAGAAGACTTAATCGAAGCCGAAGAGTTTGATGAGTTTGGCGCAGTTCGCTTAGGCTAGCTTCATCGCGAGTTTCAGTGGACCAGTTTTTGAATCAATAAATAGCAAAAGGCGACAGAGACTGAATGAGTCTCTGCCGCCTTTCTTATATAGCGATACTAAGCGACTAACGCTAACTGACTAGATGTTTTGTAACTCAACTAAGTACTCGTTTTTCAGTCTGACATAGTTGTCGGCAGATTCTGGCAAAAAGGCAATTTCGGCAGGTGTTAATGGACGAGCCTGCTTAGCTGGGCTGCCTACATATAAATAGCCGCTCTGTAATACCTTGCCCGGTGGCACTAAAGAGCCCGCACCTAAGATCACATCATCTTCTAAAATCGCACCGTCAAGAATAATCGCGCCCATGCCCACTAATACTCGGTTACCGACTTTGCAACCGTGAAGCATCGCCTTGTGACCAATAGTCACATCATCACCAATAATCAGTGGATGACCATCGGGACGAGCAGCTGACTTACGCGTCACATGCAATATGCTACCGTCTTGCACATTAGAGCGCTTACCAATACGAATATGGTTAACATCACCACGCGCCGCCACCATAGGCCAAATACTGGCATCAGTATCTAACGCAATATCGCCAACAAGCACCGAAGCTTCATCTACATACACATTATTGCCTAATTGAGGATGAATACCTTGGTAAGTTCTGAGTGGCCCTGACATAGAAAAGTCCCTAATTGAGTGGTTTTTTGCATTATAAAGGTTAAAAACTAGCTGGTCAGGTCAAATATCCAACGAACAGTGAGAAAATGACAATTATCTTAAAAATAGGGGTTGCGCACTTTCTCAATCTCCCTATAATGCGCATCCACTGACACGGCAGACAGCGAAAGCAAGCTGACGAGTTAGGTTGAATTGAATGGCTTACTCTCTGTTGAGAATGGCAATTAATTCAATCGCAGCAAGAATTTGAAAAAACTCCTTGACGCGAAACGGGAAATGCGTAGAATACGCAGCCCTAGCCAACTGGAAGCGTTCGGCGCTCAGTGTGGTACTCAAGTTCTCTTACGAATATTGAGTTGCTCTTTAACAAGATAAAACAAGAAATCTGTGTGGACACTCACAGGTGTTGAGTTAATCGAAACTGCTTAACCTTAGGGTTGGTAGTCAAAGAATTAAATCAATGATGAAGAGTGTTCATAGCAATATGTACAGTTTGTTTCAGCCCTTCTTTTATAAGGAGTGCGAGAAACAAAAAAAATCAGAATTCATTGAGCCGCTGAAGTCGTAAGACGGAAGCAAAAAACTTTAATTGAAGAGTTTGATCATGGCTCAGATTGAACGCTGGCGGCAGGCCTAACACATGCAAGTCGAGCGGCAGCACAAGGGAGTTTACTCCTGAGGTGGCGAGCGGCGGACGGGTGAGTAA